>JAOZQW010000208.1:0-1826 GCA_029932015.1 Candidatus Fermentibacteraceae bacterium | reverse complement strand
ATAAGGAAGCTGATGCTTGATGCAGAAGGCGCTACCCCCAGAAGGAATTACTCCGGTATGAGGATAGCCAGTATCCTGTCCGGAAGCATCCTGCTGATGGATGGTGATGGAGCAACCCATCTGCTGCAGGAGGGTGACACGGTCATAATCGATCCAGATGAACGTCATCATTTTGTAAATGGTGGAAGTTCTCCTGCAAGCCTTATCCTGATCGACCTGCAGAGCGGAAGCTGACAGCAGTAGACCCTGCCACTCACCCTCGTTCGCAAGTCTAACACAAAACAGCACATGGAGATGGACCGCATTCCGCCGAAGAATCTTGACAATTCGAATTTGACTAGTATTAACTTGACAGTATTATCAAGGAAGGAAGTGCTCATGCACATGAGGAATTTCGTGATTACCGCCGCTCTCGCCTTGCTGTTCTCATGCGGGAGCACTGTCGAGGATGAGCCCCCGAGGATAGTTGTTGATGCACAGCCAGTCATTCTGATAGCGATGGTCGATTCCATAGGCTTAGGGAGCGGAGACTCTCTCTATGTGATGGGAGGGGTAGAGGGTGTGGCATTCGGTCCGGACGGCAATATCATAATTCTGGACTGTGGTAGATCCTGTGTCAGGATCTACTCCCCGGAGGGTGAATTCCTGCGCAGCATCTCGAGGCGGGGAAATGGTCCTGGAGAGCTCCAGACCCCGGTATTCATGGCAATATCCGAAAACGGGATGCTATATGTTGCGGGAACAGGCGGAGAACTCATGGGTGTTCACTGCTTCGACTATTTCACGGGTGAATGGCTTGATTCCTTCCAGACCTTCGTGCCCCCCAGCTGCCTTGAAGGAGCTGAGGATAGTTTGTATGTGAGGAAGACGCTGGGGTTCGCTATGATCAACGATGAACCCATGCTTCTTGTTGACATAGAAAAATTCGGCCCGGCTCCAGAGCCGCTGGTCACATACTATTCGGATTCCATCCCTCTGGACCTTTCGGACGAGTCCGGTCTCATCGAACTCGACTGGTACGGCTACGATATCGCTGTTGGCAGCGGAGGGCAGGTCTTCGTTGCTCCAAGGTCGACCGAGACCGCCCTCGTGATCGCCTTCAGTCCGGACGGGGATGAACTCAGCAGATTCCGGCTTGATCTCGAGCGAACCGCAAGGACGCCAGAGGAAATGGATATGGCACTCAGCATTCTCCGCGCGAAGGCAATTTCATCCAATGAGAATCCGGCAGGTATGGAAGCGGATCCGTACAAGCCGATGATCCGGGGTCTCGAAGTAGATGCTGATGGAAACCTGTGGGTGCTTCAGGGCGGTCCGACTGTCCCGACTTTCAGTGTGCTCGACGCATCCGGCCGCTTTCTGTTCAATGCGAGGGTAGAGGGTGAGCCGGCCGATGGCAGCACCTGGAGGTTTCACATGGGCGGTGATGGGATCCTGGCATATGCAGAGGACCCGATCTCCGGATTCCAGAAGGTCTATATACTGGAAGCGGTTGAGGTCTCTGCTCGCGAGTAACGCACGTAACTTATTGAATGATAAATTATTAGGACATCATACAGTTCAGAAATATATTCAATCAGCAAATTCCAACAGAGGAGAAGATCTGAAAATGAAAGCAAGACTGACTGCAGTCCTGTTGCCTTTGCTGTTGATAGCCCTTTCGTGCGGAGGGAACGGGGAGCCGGTAGAGACAGCAGAAGAGCAGACCGCTGATGTACCAATGATGTCACTGGTGCCGGTGGATTCAATCGGTATTGAGATGGGCGACACATGCTATGTGCTCGGAGCTGTTGAAGGAGTGGCCTACGGTCCGGACGGCAATATCG
>JAOZQW010000507.1 GCA_029932015.1 Candidatus Fermentibacteraceae bacterium | reverse complement strand
AACGATCCCTCACATCCGGAAATTGACAGGGTCGAGATACTCACGGCCAGCGGTGGTCTATGGGAGGCTCTGGGAGGATTCTCATACGAAATATCAGAGACGATGAGCGTGGGTGCTTCTGCAGGTCTCAGGTTTGGTTCTGCCGATTATGAATACACATTTGACGAATCCTACACTCCTTACACGGATTCGACTTCGACCTGGAGCTGGGAAGAGAGTGAGTTCTGTTACCACGCCGGATTTACACTTGATGATGGTATCCTCAGTGCAGGAGCAGCCTACACATCCAGCTCTGACCACTATCTCTCCAGAGTCTCCCTTGCAGCCAGAGCCGTTGCGGAGCATCTGGCCAATTCCAGGATGGGCTTCGAGGCAGAGATCACCTCCCCATTCGAAGAGAACTACTTCCAGGGCAAGCTCACACTGGAGACTCCGATCAGGGATGATATCAATATCCTTACAGGTGTAGGCTTTTACGATGGGAAGAACATGAATCGGACCGGATTCACTTTTTCCCTCGGCGGGAATTACAGAGTTGGTGATATTCTCCTTGAGACTGCCATGTATTCCAGTGGGCGTTCGAGGAGAAGCACCTCTTTTCCTTCTGAATACTCTGACAGTGTGGAAGACAACTGGACACTGTTTTCACTTGGAATCAGCTACGGGGACTGACGCGGTTAACAGCCGTAACACTCCAAACAGGACCGGTTTATGACGGACCATGCCAGAGCGGACCAGGTTTCACCAAGCGGCTGGGTCAGGCTGCGATGGAATCCCCAAACCGGGATTGAGGCTGTCTCTGGTGACAGTTCAGGCATTCTGGGTGTACGCGCCAGAAGGCTCATTGATGCCAGCGAACCTCTGGTCCTGCTCCCACCGGAGGTAGCAGGAGCCCTTTCAGGAGGTATACCTGAGACTCCGGTGCATATTCAGACTTCTACTTTCAGTGGTTCGCTGAGTCCCCTCGATGGAAGAGCCGAACTCGTCCTGTTCGAGAATCGGGGCCTTCAGGATGGCGGAGGGATAGTTCTCGATGAACTTGGAGCCGGTGTCGTAGGGACAGACCGGTCCGGAGTTATTACACAGTGGAACAGAGCCATGAGCACGATCTTCAGAATCCCTGAACGGCATGCCATTGGACGCAGGTTGCAGGATATGCTGGTACAGCCGATCCTCTATTCATGGGACAACGTCATTCAAATGGTTCTGGACGGCCGACAGGTTCGGGTGGAATGCAGACCTGAGGGGCAGAGACGTGTGGAGAGCACCTTTTCCCCAGGAGGTCCCGGTGTGGTCGGCACCTGTTTCGATACTACC
>JAOZQW010000506.1:947-1318 GCA_029932015.1 Candidatus Fermentibacteraceae bacterium | reverse complement strand
CGAGACCTTCCTGACCCTGCTCCTCGTTGAATCCCTGCATGAAGCCTTCCTGGAAGGTATCCTGGAAGGAAGGATCGCTCATCATTTCCTCGAGGAACTCAGGAACACCAGTCATATCGATGGCCATAGCCATTCCGCCCTGGTCGAATTTAACCATTCTGATCGCCTTAACGAACTCCAGGGCCATTTCCATGCCATCCTCATTGCTCATCATACCGGCCATGCCCTCTGCATCGGCCATGTTGTCACGGATGTATGCAGCAGGATCAGCGAAGAAGACATCCATCTGCTCCTGATAACCCTCCATGGCGATATCAAGACCGGAAGGGTCCATAAGTATCTGAGCGACGAAGTCGGGGCCGCTCAACTGC
>JAOZQW010000506.1:0-937 GCA_029932015.1 Candidatus Fermentibacteraceae bacterium | reverse complement strand
AGGCACTCGTCTCCCTGATTGACCTCGGTACCAACAACAGAGATAGTGACGGTCTCTCGGAGGTCATCAGCGCCGAACTCTATCCACTGACCAACAGAAAGCTCGGGTGTGGAGAGATCGAAAGTACCCGCAACAGCCGTACGGTCACCTCTTCTATCAGAGGAATCCTCGTCCACAACGCGAGCCTCGGTCCGGTCGCCGGAATCCTCGGTGTCACCAGATCCGGATTCGTGCGAGTCAGCATCGACTCCAGCATCACCGGAATCTGCGGCTGTATCAGCAGACTGATCCGGCTGCTCACCGCATCCGAATACGGCGAGTCCCATTATCATGACAAGTATGAACAGAATCTTACTCATAGTATCCCCTTTCTGTTTCAGCAACAAATACAGGCCCTCTCAGGACCTGAGACACAAGTAATATAACATGCACTCCCGGGATTCATATTGTCAAACCTCTATCTCATTCTCCCGCATACGATAGAAGAGACAGGTTATGTACTCCCGCATCAGCCAGTTTTGCACTTCCGCCAAGAAACTCGAGGTCGATTACAAAAACTGCTCCAGCTACCTTGCAGCCATCTCTCTCCATGAGTCTGGCAGCAGCCATTGCCGAGCCCCCTGTCGCGATCAGATCATCAACTATGAGGACTGAAGTCCCTTTGGGGAGCGAATGCCTGTGCACCTGTATCTCGTTCGTACCGTATTCAAGAGAATACTTCTCGGTAAGCACATCTCCGGGGAGCTTGCCGGGCTTTCGTATAAGAACGAGCGGAAGACTCTTCCGTGCGGCAAGAACGGAACCGAATACAAAACCCCTTGACTCGATCGCGGCAACAGCACCGATATCATCGAAGCCCTCGATGATCCGCTCCAGGTGAGTCACTGTATCGCCAAGGGCACCCGGATGTGTCAGTATCGTCGTGATGTCCTTGAAC
>JAOZQW010000207.1 GCA_029932015.1 Candidatus Fermentibacteraceae bacterium | reverse complement strand
GTATCGAAATACGTCACTGGTGTAGATGACCCCGTCGCGACCTACGTCGAGGAAGTTGTTCCCTTCGATCCTATCGATATGGCCTCGATGATCGAACTGGTCTGGTACGGATACGAGATAGCCGCGGATTTCAATGGGAATGTCTACATCGCAAAGCGCTCTTCAGAGGATTCTGATGTGATCATATTCGGACAGGATGGACTCGAGACCGGCAGGATCCACCTTGACCTCGAACCTGTCCTGAGGACTGACGAGGAACTCGAGATGGAGAGGCTTATCCTCACTGCGAAGGCTATTGCTATGGACATGCAGGAGCTTCCTCCTCTTGAAATAGATCCATATAAGTCATTGATAAGCGGTCTCGAAGTTGACGGTGACGGCAACATCTGGATCCAGTACGGAGGAGCTGTTGTTCCGACTTTCGGAGTTTACTCTCCAGCAGGGGAACTGCAGTTTGAAGCTATGGTGAGCGGTGAGCCGGCTGATGGAGTCTCATGGCGGTTCTACATCGACGAGCATGGTATGCTGGCCTATGCGGAGGATCCTGCAAGCGGCTTCCAGAAGGTATACATTCTGGAGCTGCAGTAGTAACCACTAAAAAAATAAATGGTGCCACCCACCATTTATCAATAATGGTGGGTGGCACCATTTATTCAGTGAGTAATTTCGAAGACGCAGTCGACGTTGTAGCACCTGACCAATAGCCTGTCACCCTCCCGGTATAGGTAAGTCGGAGCCGAGGGGACGCTGTACGAAGCGGTTACTTCCCCGGTGAGACGGTCGAGAAGGTAAATGTAGTCGTCCTCTGCAGTGAATCCATATCCTGAGATTATCGTATCTCCCTCGATGAGAAAAATCTCGCTGTTCGCGACGAGCGGTTCGCTCCGCCACACTACTTCCAGCGTTTCCATATCGATAGCTGTGATGTATGCGTTGAGACCAGAAGACAGCTCGGAATAGGTTCTGTGTGCTGTTGAGACGTAAAGTATGCCCTCCTCCTCAACAGCCCATCTGATCTGCTGGAATACACAGTCCTCATTGCCGGAAGAGACCTCTGGCGCTCTTGAGTAAGTCAGGAAATCGAGCACCTGCGTCTGCTGGAGCGTATTTGCATCCATAATCAGCAATATCCTTGGATCAAGAACGACGTTGAATCGATTCGGAGGAGAACCGTACAGAGCGATAGTGCTCTCATCGCCGAAGATCACCTGGAACAGATGGAAGCGGCTCTCTCCCGGAGCATGCAGTATCTCAGGGATCCCGTCTGGCGGCACTGCTCCACGGATGATCCCATTCACTCCCCCGTTGTGGAACGTGACAGCACGGTCAGCACTATCAGTAATGTCGTCATCATAGATCCCCTTCGGTTCCCTGCTTCAGTTCCATCATAAGGAGGTCTGCAGCGGCAACTGCACTGAATGCATCCGGGGCATATGCGTTTGCGCCGATGGCGGCAGCATATTCTTCAGTGATCACAGCGCCTCCAACAAGCACCCGTGCCCGGAGGTCTGCGGTCTTCGCCTTTTCGGCAACTGCTTCCATTTCCGGGGCTGTGGAGCTCATCAGTGCTGAGAGCGCAATGATATCCGCGTCTATCTCGATCGCCTTCCGGATGATCTCCTCTGCCGGTACGTCATGCCCCATGTCGGTCACTTCGAAGCCTGAGTTTCGCAGAAAGAGAACCACAAGGTTCTTCCCGATATCGTGTATATCACCTTTCACCGACGCGATCAGTATCCGACCTCTGGTAGTCTTGTCGCCTTCTTTCTTCAGGTGTGGCTCGAGGAGTTTTGTCAGGGTCTCCGCCGCTCCAGCAGCAGATATCAGGTGTGGGAGGAACAGCTTTCGCCTGGAGTACAGGTCCCCGACCTTCTCCATCGCACCAGCCAGTCCCTTCTCCAGCAAGTCCCTGGCGGGGACCCCTGAGTCAAGCAGCTCTCTCCCGGCTGACTCCGTCCCGCGTCTGTCGCCGATGATTATGCATTTTTCAAGTATCTGCATGAAATCGGGATTAATGCCGATAGGGCTCAGTTCGGGAAGACGCCTCTCGACCGGCTCGAGGTTGCCCATGAGGATCTGAGTCTTCCTGTGAACATCAAGCATGCTTCCGTCCAGAACATCGATAATGGCAAGGTCCAGTCCCCGTGAAGCCATTGCGGCAAGCAGCGCGATGTTCATACTGCTCCGGCCCGGGAGTCCGTGGGAGATGTTGGATACACCTGCAATTGTCAGGAGACCTTCGGATATGAAAGCGTCGAGAGTCTCCAGCAGTTCTGCCCCTGAAGCGCCTGTGCCTACGGGCCTTACAAGCGGATCGGCAAGAATTCTCCAGGAAGGTATGCCCATCCCCCCGAGGATATTGATGCCCTTCCTCAGTATGCGGACCCTCTCTGCAGGTCCCTCTCCGATGCCGTTCTCATCAATGGGCAGCAGTACTGCGTAACCCCCGTGGCGTTTCAGGACACCCGCTCTGGCTCTGATATGCTCCTCCGCACAGGTCAATGAATTCAGTATCCCGATGCCGCCGAGTTCCCTGAAGGCGGTTTCCAGCAGCACAGGGCTGGAGAGGTCCACCGAGACAGGATTGCCAAGTGAAAGCCTGCTGAAGACCTCATGGACAAGGCCGTCGGGAAGGAGCTTTTCCAGGCCCAGATTAACATCAATAACATCTGCCCTCCCCTGAGCCCGTGCGAGGGAGGTAATAGCGAAGAAGTCACCTTCAGCGATTGACTTGCGCAGGGCATCCCTGCCGGTCGGGTTGATCGATTCGCCGACAGCAAGGGTCCTCTCTCCTAGAGGTACGATACGATCCAGCGAGGTCAGAGCTCTGAAATACTCGACTCTGGCCGGCTCTGCGGGTCTTATGCCGATTCTGGAGACGCAGTGTCGGATATGTTCAGGACCGGTCCCGCAGCATCCGCCGATCATGGATACTCCCGCCCGGGCGAAGTCCTCCATCCATCCCGCGAAACGTTCGGGGGACATGTCGTACATGCCATCGACAGGAAGACCGGCGTTCGGTTCTGCGGTCAGAGGTCTGCTGGTGAATCTGCCCATTTCCTGGAGGACAGGAAGCAGGTCCGAAGGACCGGTGGAGCAGTTGGCTCCGACAGCGTCTACGGGAAGCTGCTCGGCCAGAAGAGCAAGAGCTGTCGGGGATGTGCCGGCAAGAGAGACAGCTCCTTCTCCGAATGTCATCTGTGCCGATATGAAAGAATCCGGAACTACATCCCTGACCGCTAGTACGGCTGCCTTCAGTTCTCTGGGATCTGAGAAGGTCTCGAGAAAGAAGGTATCTATACCAGTGGCCGCAATGGCTTTGATCTGAATACGGAAGAGTTCGTATGCGCCAAGCCAGGTAAGCTCCCCGGAAGGATGCAGGAGCTGCCCGGTCGGTCCGATACTGGCAGCGGCGATGGCGGCGCTCCCGGCCTCTTCGAGAGCGGTTTCCGCCAGAATTGTATTTATCCTGGTTACTTCCTCTGGGGAGTCGAGTTTAGCGCCGGTGCCTCCGAATGTACATGACAGTATCACATCTGAGCCGGCCAGAATGGAGGAGCGGTGAATCCGCTTTACCGTGTCGATGTGAGATGCCGCCCAGGTCTCAACGGAGACTCCGGCAGGTAGACCGGATCTCTGCAGTTCTGTGCCCATCGCTCCGTCGAGGAAGACAATACGCTCCTGGAGGAGATTCCTCAGCCGCTTTGCCTGATACACTCGGTAACTCCTGTCATGTTCCCAGCCGGGGTCACATTTTTCCCGGTGAATTCCAGCTTCATTTGAGGCCCCTCCAGCGTCGGCCCAGCTCAAGCACAGGTCCATATGAGCCGGCAAGATAAACCCCCGAGGCCAATCCCGGAAGCTCAGCCCTGATCTCCGTCAGCAGATCCATGGAATAGGACCTGACGCCATTGTCATCCAATTCCGACAGGGTGGAAATTACACTGTCGGGTACTGTGATGCCGGGCACCTCGGAAGCAAGGTAGGCTGCTGAAGCCGCATTCCTGAAAGGCATAAGCGCAACAACAACCGGGAATTCCTGAAGAAGCCGGGCTGACTCGCTCAGGATCTCCGTGGAGTAGACCGGCTGCGTAATGAAGAACCTGCAGCCAAGCTCCCATCTGCGCTCCATCTTCTCTCTTGTGGAGGGGTCACCGAGAGCAATTGCGCTTCCGGGGAAGAAACCCGCTCCCGTTCCGATACTCCTGCCGTTCAGGTCCCTGCCCATCACCAGACCGTCTACCAGCTCAAGCGCCTCATCTGTGGAAAGGTCATACACTGCCGTTGCTTCAGGGTAATCACCCAGAGAGGGAGGGTCCCCTGAAATGAGGAAGACTCCCTGGACCCCGGAAGCGGCCATGCCGAGCAGGTCAGACTGGACTCTTGTCAGACTCCTGTCCCTGAGGGCGAAGTGAACCAGGGGATGGATACCCAGCTGTTCCTTCAGATAGAGACCGGCGAGTCCGGGAGATATTCTCACTCTGCCCATGGGAGAGTCGGGAATGCTGATGGTTACCGGGGCGAATCCGCACAATTTCTCAGCCCTCTTCCTGAAGAGGGTCATATCCCCGCCTCTGGGCGATAGCAGCTCGACGATAAGAGCGTCCCCTGCAGCCAGCTCCGCAGCAAGAGGGGGAGGATCATCAGGGGCTCTCTTCGCCGGTCTTACCGGTTCGGCATCCTTCTCCCAGGCAACTGTAACTGCCTGGGAAA
>JAOZQW010000206.1 GCA_029932015.1 Candidatus Fermentibacteraceae bacterium | reverse complement strand
AATGTCCAGATACTCTCCCGCATCCAGATGCATCCTCTCCGGATCGACGGTGTCCAGGAAATCGATCAGCTCGTAGAGATCGTTCCATCCCTCGGATTCATTTGTCTTCTTGGACCAGAAGGCTTCGACATCATCATACCGTGAGAGACATGCTCCATCTACCGCCGCCTTGTACAGATTGCCCTGCGGATCCAGCCCGTTCTCGAGTAGGAACTGCTCATCGACAGGTTCTGCCCTGACATAGAGCCCCATGTAAATGTCGTTCACGTAGAACATTGCATGGTCGATCGAGAAACATGGGTATTCCAGCTCCTCCATTATCCGGGCAAAGAGCCAGGAATGCATATAGGTTCCATCCTCATACTCGGAGTTGAAGTTCCACTCCGTTCTGCCCTCGAGGGGGCTGAGGGCAGAAGTTGTGATCCGGTACGACTTCTTTGGATATCCCCTGGAGCTGTCTCCCCGCAACCGTATTCTTGAATCGGTGAAAACACTGTCACCAAGTATCACAGTGCAGTCGATCTCGATCTCCTCTGACCAGTTCTGCTGCATATCATCGAATTCATCCTGGTCACAGTAGATCATGTAAGCTGGAAGCTGCGCTCCGGCAGCTGTGAATGTCAGAATCAGCAGCGATATCACCGATCCGAGGGAGAACTTCATATCTCGCCTTTCACGAATAAAGGGAACAGGCGGAATATGCCTGTACGCACACTCCGAGTACAGCGCTCCTGTCTCCTTCTATTCACCCGATACCTGGATCCGGACCTTTCTCGAACGTGGTCTGTTGTCATGGTCCACTACGACTACCTGCTGCCATGTTCCAAGGATCGGTCTTCCTTCTGAGACCGGGATCGTGATACCCGGCCCCATCAGCGCAGCCCTCAGATGGGAGAACCCGTTGTCATCCCCCCATGTCTCGGAGTGCCTGGAGCGCATATCCGCCGAAGCTATTCCTTCGAGAAGTTCCTGCAGATCCAGAACAAGCGCCGGTTCGTACTCCAATGTCGTCACCGATGCCGTTGACCCGATGCAGGTTACGCAGACGGTACCCTCAGAGATCCCTGACATTCCGACAACTCTTTCAACCTCACGACTGATATCGATCACATCTGAGAATCCCTTTGTCGGGATCTCTATGGTCTCTCCGTGTTCCACGTTCACCTATCCAAATCCGTAGCGCTTCCGCAAGGAAGCACGGAGGTCTTTTCAGGCTCATTTCCAGCTGACCGGGAGTACCTGCTCCCGGATACCGAACAAAGATAATGAATATCCGGTTCCATTCCAGGCGTGAGCTTTGAAATGTACATTGTAGTGGAAACTGCAAAAAGGGATATCGAATGACTTTAATGAAAATCCTGGCCAGATCCATCGATCCTGCCGCGGAGGCGGAACTGCACCCTTCCGGGTGGACCTGACCAGGAATTGCTGAGAAGCGTAGAGAGCTCTGAGCGTCAGTCTGAGGTTACTTCGATATCACCTGACACGGTGCAGACATACACCTTGCACTCACCCTCGCCGAACTCGGCATAGCTCCCCACGAGTTCAGTGATAACAGCTGCACCTTCGAATCCTTCGAGATCTATCACACCATTGAGGCTCTCTATGCTGATCATGGCGCATCCCTCGGGAATACTGAGCTCAATATTACCGTTGACAGTCTCGACATCAAGATCTCCGTCAAGAGTCTCGATCGACCCGTGAATACTCCCGTTCACAACCTCTGCACTGCTGATCCCGGGACAGTCATCGAAGTAAACCGTGCCGTTGACTATCTCGGCCGCTACGGCTCCATCGATACCCGAGGCGGATATGTCACCATTAACGACAGCAATGACAACAGAACCCGGGCAATTCTCTGCAGCGATCTCTCCATTCACTGTCTCGAGTATACATTCGAGAGGAATGTCGGATGGAACGGCAACGAATATCTGCACTTCCGCATCGACATCGCCTTCATCCGGCCACTCGCTCCAGATGGTGAGACCATCGCTGTCATCGTGAAGGACCTGAACCGTTCCTGCGTCATTTTCATCATCGTAAGTGATGAACCACTCGACCTCTACATTCGGGGAGTCCCCGGTCCGCAGGACAATATCACCGTTGATGTTCTCAACGATGAGAAGCTCGCTGTCCTCTGGAGGAACTGACAGCGTTCCGCTCTCCTCCGCCTCTGCGAAGACCGAACCTGCCGCAAGAAGCACGATTGCCACAGGTATTATAGATCTGGATATTGACAGCATGAGAACCTCCCTGAAAATGATTGAGTATCAGTCACATCGACTTACATCAGTGACACAATACTATTTCCAGAGGCCTCGTCAAATTCTACACCATGACTGTGGGTTTTTGCCGTGATACTGCTTACAGGTCAGTGTCTTCTGTATGCAGATGGCGGTAGGGGAACCCTTCTCGGCAGATCGCCGAAATGGAAGATATCCACTCCAGCGACCGTCTCCCCGGGAGAGACGCTGACCTCCTTCATCGAGAAATCCTCGATAGGCAGGACACCGGTGATATCGCCTCCAAGGTAGTACGATCCAAGACTCTCATCGGTAAGGGTGCCTGCCTTCGTCCATGCATAGACGATGTAGTTGCCTGGAGCGGATACTTCGAGGCCGTACGACAGAATTACAGGAGAGCTGTTCGTCTCAGCAAAGAAGATGTCGCCTGTCAGGGTATTTTCCGCATAGACCACCATTGGCGGCACCCAGTCCGATGGATACCCGAGGTCGCCTCTTATAATGCCCGTCGCAGGGGTAAGCGAAGTCTCTCCCCTGAGGTCAGACCTGCATCCTGAGAGCGGAAGCAGAAAAAAAAGAACGAGGAGAAGCGGAAGCACTGCGCATCTGAAGCGGTAATTCATCTCTACCTGCTTTACTGATTTGAATTCAATGCATGCTGCATCAGTATACCTGACTGATCCTATTCCTTACCGCTCCAGCAGTATGTGCAGAGTTTCTCTCCCGGTATGCCGATCGCTTCGATCAGGTCATCGAGTCTCTGGTAAGCCAGTGTCGTCAGTCTGAGTCTCTGGCGGATCCTCTCTATCATATCGGCATACTTTTCCGAATCGGGATCAAGGTACTCGGGAGGAACATGATCACCCGTACCCTCGAGTTCCCTGACCGCTCTTCTGCCGGCCAGGTCCATAAGTGACCTCGACCTTGAGAAGTTCAGGTACTTGCATCCGAAGAGCAGCGGCGGACATGCCGGACGCATGTGGATCTCTGCCGCCCCTGCGTCAAACACCCTTCTGACGGTATCCTGGAGCTGAGTGCCTCTTACAATGGAATCCTCACAGAAGAGAAGTCGCTTATCCTGAATGAGATCCCTGATGGGTATCAGCTTCATCCTGGCCACTAGATCACGCTGTCCCTGATCCTGCGGCATGAAGCTGCGCGGCCATGTGGGGGTGTACTTTACGAATGGACGCCTGTATGGGATGCCGGCCTCGGTCGCGTATCCGATTGCATGAGCAGTCCCGGAATCAGGAATACCCGCAACGATATCCACTTCAGTATTATCGCGTCTGGCTAGGCAGGCGCCGCACCTGTTTCTGCAATCCTCGACATTGACGCCTTCGTAATCCGATGCGGGGTAGCCGTAGTAAACCCACAGGAAAGAACATATCTGCATCGTATCCCGCGGCTCCCTGAGGGTCTCATATCCATCAGAATTGACTCTGACTATCTCTCCTGGCCCAAGAGTGTGACGATGTTCGAAGTCAAGATTGGGAAGCGCGCAGCTCTCAAGTGTAACTGCCCAGGTCCCATCCTTCCTGCCGAGTTCGACAGGCGTTCTGCCGTATCTGTCCCTTGATGCGTAAATGCCCTCTCTTGTCAGGAGAAGAACCGAGCATGAGCCCTCGACCTCTTCATGGACTCTCTCCAGTCCAGCTGCGAATGTGTCCTCCTGGTTGATGAGGGTCGCAATGATCTCAGTCGGGTTGATCTCACCCCCGCTCATCTCAGAGAAGTGCCCCTTCCTGTCGAAGACACTCTTCACAAGGTCATCGAGGTTCTGGACAACTCCAACGGTGACAATAGCGTAACGTCCCAGATGAGAGCCGATTATCAGAGGTTGGTCCTCGAAGTCACTGATGACCCCGATGCCGAGTCTGCCGGACATCTTCGTGATATCCTCTTCGAACTTCGACCTGAACTGTGAGTTTGTGATATCGTGTATGTAGCGATCGATGGCACTAGGACTCATGACAGCAAGACCACCGCGCATGGTCCCCAGGTGTGAGTGGTAATCGGTTCCGTAGAATAGATCCTGAGTGCAGTCCGTTTCGCTGACTACACCGAAAAAGCCCCCCATCGCAGCCCCCTCCGATTAATTGGGAAGTATCCAAGAGTCAAATCTATGAAGTAAGAGCGCCCGTGCAAGCCGTATACTCCCGATCAACTGCTGCAGTCTGATCTGGAAGTATACAGGAGACACTGCCGTGTTGGACGCCTTTATTCCGAAGAGACACACCTGACATATGGCAAAACTGGACACCACATATATCTCTGATGAATCATATTGACTGCCAATCAGTCGATGAGAGCCCATGAGCCTCCCATGTGCAGGCAATTCACAACATGCAGAGCTGATTCAACAGTGATATCCAAGCCCTCTTGACATACCCTTCCCCCTAATGAAGTAATTTAACCGATGATAAAATTCACCAAGGATCTGGACATCTCAATGACCGGAGGGAATCCATG
>JAOZQW010000205.1 GCA_029932015.1 Candidatus Fermentibacteraceae bacterium | reverse complement strand
GTCTTCCTGTGGTTGACTGCCCATGTGGCCAGCCTCCTGTATCGTTCCTCCAGTTTTTCTATTGAGGTCCTTATCCGCTCTGAGATACTCTTCGGTTTATGAACAGGAATGAGATTCTTCGTCCATGAGGTTATCAGCGGGACAAGGCTCAGCGCAACAAAAAGCGAGATACTGAGACTGAAGGTTATAGTGAGAACCATCTCCTTGAACAGCTCACCCGCTATGCCGGGCACGAAGAGTATCGGGACAAAGACCGCCAGTGTCGTCAGCGTGGAAGCGGTAATTGCAGTAGAGACCTCTGACGCCCCATGAATCGCGGCATCGGCCGGCGACTCTCCCGCTGCGCGGTGCCTGAAGATGTTTTCAAGTACAACTATCGCATTGTCGACCAGCATACCGATCGCCAGCGCCAATCCTGCGAGCGATATCATGTTCAGCTGCACGCCGGTGAAGTGCATGACAGCAAAGGTGACGAAGACTGAAAGCGGGATCGAGATACCGGCTATCGATGAGCTCTTGAAAGACCGCAGGAAGAAGAGCAATACGAGGAAGGCCAGTATACAGGCCTGTATGGCCGTAACACCCAGGTTGTTTATCGACTCCTCGATGAAACTGGACTGGTCGAACAGGATGACCGGCGTGAGCAGCTCACCATAATCGCTGTCTATCTCATCAAGGATCGACCGGATCCTCCGGCAGACATTGACCGTATTGGCATCCGATCTCTTGTTGCAGTATGCGGTCACGGCCGGATTGCCGTTGAACCTTATGTACTGAACCTGCTCCTCCTCACCGTCCGTAACTGAGGCTACATCACGAAGTAAAACAGTACTCCCTGCGTTCCAGCCGACGACAAGCTGCTCGAGTTCCTCAACACTATGGTATGCGGATTCAATTCGGATACCCATGTTCATACCGCCGGCATCGATGCGACCTGCCGGAGTATTGTTCCTCACGGAGGATATCATTCCTACCACCTGGGTGGCGGAGAGACCGCTCTCCTCGAGGGAGGCCGGATCAAGCTCAACGTTAATCTGACGGACCTGTCCGCCCTGGGTCACCGTGGAGCCGACACCATCTATCCTGCTGAGAAGTGGTTCTATCTCCTCCTCGACTATCGTCCTGAGATCGAAATCGTTCAGTATCTCACTGTTGAAGCCGACGAAGATCACCGGCTGCATGGAAGGATCCAGCGCGAAGATTAAAGGATCTGTGGCATCTTCCGGCTCCGCCTGTTCGAGGCTGTGACCCCAGTTGAATTCAGCCGTGACTATGCTCACGCCGGGCATGGACTGCGAGGTAACCTTCTTCACATTGGAGACCCTTGCCATTGCCTGTTCGAGGACATCAGTCACGAGGTTCTCCATCTCCTCGGGACCAGCGCCGTCCAGGCTGGAGGTGACCATGATCATGGGGAACTCCATGTCCGGATACATATCCACACCCAGCTGTGTCAAGCCGAATATCCCGGTGCCAAGCATGGCGATGAAGACCATCAGGAATGCAACACGGCGTCTGACAGAGAGCGCTGGCAGGTTCATCGGTCAACCACCTGCACGAGTGACTCGGAATGGAGCATGGTCTGACCGGCGACCACGAGTGAATCACCCGGCTGAAGACCTTCGGTTATCTGAACCAGTCCATCATCATAGATCCCGGTAGAGACCTCGTGGATAACCACATTTCCATTCTCTATAACGGCTACTTCGAAACCTGTCTGGGTTCTCCTCAGAATCGATTCCTCCACGGCTACAGTGTTCTCGAATGTTTGCAGAAGCACAGCGACCCGCCCGGCCATTCCCGGTCTCAGGCGGGGATCAGGATCGGCAAAGGTCACTTCAACAGGCACAAGACCGCTGACAGGGTCTACCGAGGATGCGGCTGAGGTCACCACTCCGGGGAATGACTCGCCGTCGAGGGCACTGACGGTCACATAGGCGGGGAGACCTGCCCTGACATGAAGAAGATCCTCCTCCGGCAGGAGTATTCTGGCAACGATGGTGGCATTGCTGGAGATGGAGAGCAGCGGCGTGTTCATCGAGCTGTTCCCCGGTCTTGCCCATATCCGGCCCACTTCACCATCGAAGGGAGCAGTTATCCAGGCGTTATCTCTGGTGCTCCTGGCCTGGGTATACCCGGCATAAGCCTGACTGAGCTGAGCCTCGGCGGCCTCAAGGGCAGTCCCAGCCCCCTCCAGCTGCTGCTGACTGACAGCGCCGGCTTCGAAGAGCACCTGCATCCGCTCGTAATTGCTCCTGACATTGGCGACATTGGCATCAGCCGCACTGATCCCGGCAACTGCGCTTGAGGTTCCCGCGCTGACCAGCTGGTCGGTATCCATCCGAACGAGCTGCTGCCCGGCACTCACGCTGTCACCTTCTGTGACCAGGACCTCCTCGACTGTCCCGGGGGTCATCGCATAGATGAGAGCCTCTTCGAGACCCTCCACCCTGGTATTCGCATAGGTTGTGCTGGAAACATCCATCGACCGGACAACTTCAACTGAAACGGAAACCGGCACTTCAGCTTCTTCTTCTGCCCCGTGTCCGCATGCCATGACAGCTATGAGTCCATAGACCATCATTGCCGTAATTATCCTTTTCAACAGCTTCATCTCGTATATCCTTCCAGCAGTCCAATCGCCCTCATCAGCTGAACCTCAGATATCCTGAGCCCATAGAGCGCTGATGCATGGTTGGTCCTGGCCGCGGTGAGCGCCAGGAAAGCCTGATCCATATCAAGTCTGGTTATCGTACCGGCTTCGTATGAGACGCAGGCTATCGAGGATGCCTCCTCAGCCTGCTCGACAGTGGATGATGTGGCCTTTTCCCTCTCCCTGGATGCCTCGAAACTGTTCCAGGCCTGTACAAGGGATAGACCAACGCCCTGCTCCATGCTCCTTGCAGATGCATGAGAGGCGAGTCTCTCGGCTCTCGCCGAATTGTACCCCGCTATATCTGAGAAGCCGGTCAGGATCGGCACCTGCAGGGCGATGGAACTCGTCCAGTTCCGGTCGTAATCACCCGTCTCGAAGTGCCAGTCATCCCTTGCAGCCTGATAGTTGAAATCGGTCTGGAAGACCAGCATAGGCAGAAACTCAGCCCTGGCCATATCAACTCCCGCATCTCCGACAAGACGAATATCAGCGGCTGCCAGCAGATCCGGATTACGTATCTCCATCATCTTCTGAGCATCTTCTAGAGACGCAGGAAGGTGTATATCCGGCCTATCCTCGAGCGAGCCCTCCAGTGTGAATACAGAGCCCTGCTCCAGTCCCATCGAGACTGCCAATCCGGAAAGGGCATTCTCGAGTGCTATTCGCGAATCTATCGCCTCGGGTATCCTGTTTTCCCAGGCGACCCTGCTCTGGAGAAGTTCAAATCGGGATATTGTCCCTGCATCGTACTTGAGGAGAGCCAGTTCGTAACCCTGCCTGGCGATATCGAGTGCCTCGCTTGAGACGACTTCCATCTTCTGACTCAGGAGGACACCGTAGAACGCCTGTACGACCTGAACAACCGCATTGTATTCCGCGGCATCAGCCTGGTGCAAGGCCAGGTCCTCGGCTCTGGATGCCATTCTCGATCCCGACAGCCCCTGGGGCAGGAAGAGAGGTACACTGACTGATATCCCTGCGAAAGACGTATACTCGGTTCCCATCGGTATGCTGCCCATGCCAGGTATTTCCATCGACTGGATATCGTAGTTCTTCTGAAAAGCCAGCTGACCGCTTACATTGGGAAGGAACCAGAGATCAGCATTCGTGCTCTGCCATCCGGCGCTCTCGGCGTTCAGCCTGGCGGATTCGACATCTCCCCTGTTGGCAAGCGCCGTCTCGACCGCCTCCTGCAGGTCTATGGCACTGACGGAGAAACTGGTCGCCAGCAGTAACAGAATAATGAATCTTCTCATTGTGTTCCTCCACCCTTCGGTGATCCTGCATCGATGCCGTCAAATATCATATCGACCATCCCCATCGGATCGGTCATGAACTGACATGGCAGATCAGCAATAACCTTCATGGTGTGCCCGATAAGTGTCGAATTGATCATCATGAGCACGAGATACCTGTCACATGAAGGATCGATCTCCCCCATCTGCACAGCCCTGTCGAAAAGGGGATCGATAAGCTCGATCCTCATCCTCTCGAATTCCTTCAGAAGATCATCTATCATGAGACCGATATTGGGATCATGGAACATATTCATGAAGGCCCGTGAGAATCCGGGAGCCTCACCGACGTAATCCAGCCGCTTTCTGACATACCGTTTGAAGTTCTCCCTTAAGCTGAGCTCCGGAGAGAATATGTCTTTCATCAGCGAGGATGCTACCGACAGCAGTTTGTCAGCCAGAGCCCTGTAGAAGCCCTCTTTGCTCTTGAAGTAGTAGTAGATCATTGGTTTGGAAAGACCGGACTGCTCCGCAACCTGTTCCATGGATATCTCACTGAAAGTCTTCTCCGACAGAAGCTCAAACCCTGCTTTCAGAAGCCGCTCCCTCTTGCCTTCCGACATATCGCCTCCCGACTTGTTTACTTACCGGTAGGTATTCTACTTACCGGTAGGTAATTGTCAATGGCAGGGAACGCCATACTGATTGTTACTTGTTGTATTACAATTATTTACGGCTATGATATCAATATACCACAACGTATGCTCATGCGGGTTGAGTGTGGATTGACAGTACTATTCTCAGTATCCCCCTATTTCATGACTTCCT
>JAOZQW010000204.1 GCA_029932015.1 Candidatus Fermentibacteraceae bacterium | reverse complement strand
AATGGAAGAGATAGAAGTCCCTCTGAGAGAATGTCCCCTGGACCTTGATCCTGCAGAAGCCTGTCCTGAAGAGGATCCCCGGTGTACTTTCTATACCGATGCTGATCTGAACTTCCTCTGTGATAACCCTGGAGAGCCGGGGGATACTCTGGTCGCCACCGGAATTGAGATACACGATACGGTCTACCCGCTCGATATCCTGAATGGATGTCCCCTCGAACTGCCGCCTGCCGCCGCATGTCCCACAGCGGAATCTGCTCTGTGTCCCCACTACATGGGTGGAGAGGGATGCATCAATCCCGTCGGCGGGGGGATGAACAGGGCTGTTATCGTCCTTATGGCAACTGCAGTGCTCCTTCCCGTTTCAACCTGCCTGCGTAGAAGATTGAGAGGAAGACGCCCACAGGATAAGCGGCGCCGGAAGATCGCCCACATCACCGTGTACATTGTCTCGGTAGCTGTGCTTGGATTCGTAGTCCAGGGATGCTATTGCCAGCTGGGAATCATTCAGTACCTGTTCCTGCCTGGCGGTCTGAGTTTCCTTGGCGGTCTGGGACTCCTGATCATCATACTGCCCATGATCTGGGCAGTTGTTTACGGAAGGGTCTTCTGCGGGTGGGTCTGCCCGTTCGGTGCCCTCCAGAGCCTTCTCGGGCATCTCAACGTACCGAGACCGCCCAGACTTCCCGGAAGGATCCAGAGGTATCTCATATACCAGAAGTACGTTCTTGCAGTGCTCTTCTTCCTGGCCGTATTCCTTGCCGGCAGGGGTGTTTTCGGCAGGCTTGTCCCCGCTGCGCTGTGGTGTCAGGTGGACCCCTTCCATACTGTATTTTCGTTCTTCCTTGTAGGTTCATTCTTCGGCGGGTTCGTCCTTATCACACTTGCCATCTTCCTCCCAAGGTTCTTCTGCAAGTACCTATGTTTCTATGGAGCTCTGCTCTCCCTTCTGGGCAGAGTAAGGCTGTATCCCCGACTGATGCGAAAAACAGAGCGACAAAAGAACAGCAATTCCTGCTTGAAACCGGGCTGACGGCTACTTGACCGTATGCTCTTTGTGAGCAAAACTATCCCCTGAAAGATTTCTGTGAGGAGTCTGCTGAGTGATGAAAAGGTATCCTGACGCAGAGAGCGGAAACAAAGATCACTGGGACGAACTCGCCGAGGTTCACATGCGCTCCTACAACACAGCACCTCTCGCTGAAGGCGGTCATGTTCTGGACCCCATCCAGATGGCTGAACTCGGAGATGTGACGAACAAGTCTCTCCTCCACCTTCAATGCCACATCGGTACAGATACCCTTTCATGGGCAAGGCTCGGTGCGGAGGTCACTGGAGTAGACCTTTCTCCTGTCTCGGTGAGGAAGGCGAGGGAACTTGCCGCACTGACGGGGCTCAGGGGCAGATTCATCGAATCCAGTATCTACGATCTACCAGAAGTTCTTGATGAGAAGTTCGATATCGTCTACACATCTATCGGCGTTCTTTGCTGGCTTTCGGATCTATCCGAATGGGCCCGAATAGTAAGAAGGTTCCTGAAGCCGGATGGGATCTTCTACATCATGGAATCGCATCCCTTCCTGAACGTATTCGATGACGAGACAGATGGGCTGTCAGTGATGTACCCGTATTTCCACAGCGATGATCCTCGCGCATGGCCGGGTGATTACCCGGATTACTCGGATGGTGATTACCTTGTCAGGAACGGCAGCTGGGAATGGACTTGGTCGATCGCGGACATCGTATGCGCCGTGGCAGATGCGGGACTGAAGCTGAACTTCTTTCACGAGCATAACAGCATCCCCTGGAAGGCGCTTCCATGCATGGTGCAGGATCCTTCGAAGAGAGGCTGGTACAGACTGCCTGGAGACAGGGATATTCTTCCGCTGACTTTCAGTCTGAGAGCGACAGCGCCTTAAGAGACCTGTCTCACGCTATTCCTGGTTGTAGATGTGGACATCACTCTGCGGGAACGGGATACTGATGCCCTCCATATCGAAACGCTTCTTGATGGCTTCGTTAACTGCGAAGTATACATCCCAGTAATCCGATGTCCTGACCCATGGTCTTACGACAAATTCGAGACTGCTGTCGGCAAGATCGAGAAGACCGGTGAATGGTGCTGGATCACTCAGTATCCTGTCATCCTTTGAGAGAACATCGAGTATGACCTGCTTCACTCTGTCAATATCATCCGCGTAGCTGACGCCAACCATCAGGTCCACCCTGCGGATGTCCCGGGCGGTGTAGTTGATGATGTTCCCACCCATCATGCCGGAATTTGGAACGATCACTTTTTTATTATCCAACGTCTTCAGAACGGTCGTGAAGATGCTTATCTCCTCAACTACACCGGCTGATCCTCCGCCCTCGATATAGTCCCCATCCTTGAAGGGCTTGAATATTATCATCAGCACTCCTGAGGCGAAGTTGGAGAGAGAGCCCTGCAGGGCAAGGCCTACAGCAAGGCCGGCTGCACCCAGTACAGCAACGAACGAGGCGGTCTGTATCCCGAGCTTGGAGACGGCAGCTATAATAACGAAGGCCATTACACCGGCATAAGTCATGCTGCAGACGAATCCTGTGAGTGTCTTGTCCGCTCCCCTGCGGTTCATGAGCTTCCGGATTATCTTCCTGATCCATGTTGCTGCCAGTTTGCCGACAACGAAGATGGCAACAGCAGCCAGAACTTTCAGTCCGTAGACAGCTATGATCTGCTTGATCTGTTCCCAGATGGCGTCCATTTATTCAATCCCCCTTCTGCTGTTCCTGAGCGCTCCAGATACTATGCGAAGGGGCTTGCGAAGTTCTCTATCAACCGGGCCAGCGCACCGTGCTCCGCAAGGAACCTGTACTCAAGGAGTCTCAGAACGATCCGGAACTGCTTCCACTCCCTGCCGACTTCCTCACTCGCACCGATGAGTTCCTCCGCTTCCCTGACGGTTTCCTTCAAGTAGTCAGAAGCAGTCATCCCTTTCAGTTCCTGCTCGAGTGCCCTGATGATCTCTCCAAAGGCTCCTCTTGTCAGCCATGCCCCCCTGCAGCCCGGACAATAGTTAACCACTACCCCGGTTTCACCATAATCCATTGAGGCGAGCAGATCTCCACAAGAGGGACAGGTTTTTTTCCTGTCACCAACTCTGAAACTAGCCGGGTCCTGCCAGAGGGAGAAGGTCTTCCATGACAGATCTTCGTCTGTATTGTCCTCGGCCTCCCTGAGTTCTCCGGGATCGAACCACCGCCCACCGCACTTAGAGCATTCATCTATCTGAACTCCGGCAAAGTCCTTGGGTGCCAGAGCTGTACCGCAGTCGGGACATATCATGGCCATGGCTACTCCTTATCCTTATCGCGCCAGTCCACGGAGATCAGTCCGAGGCGAATAGAATTCTCAACGACCGTTAGCGACTGCTTCGCCACAGGCGGGTCGATCATCTTGGAGCCAAGGGCCACCGCGCCAAGGCCATCTTTCTCAGCCTGCTCCATGGCAAGTACTATTTTCATTGACCGATCAAGCTTCTCTTTCGTAGGCAGGAATCCGGTATTGATGACAGGCACCTGAGCCGGATGAATGCATCCCTTGCCTATGAATCCCAGAGCGGCTGCTCTCCTCACGGATTCCTTCAGACCCTCTTCATTCTTCACATCTGCATAGACTGTGTCGATGGGCTGCAGACCCTCGGCTCTTGCAGCCAGGACCACAAGACTCCTGGCCGTAAAGCTCTCGGTTCCCTCGGGAGTTGGCGTAACACCCATCTCTGCGGAGAGGTCCTGGAGGCCCAGAGTGAGTGCGGCCATCTCTTCAGGAGCGGACCTGGCAATTTCAAGCGCATTGAATATGCCGAGAGGGCTTTCAATGATGGGCATGAGCCAGAGCCCTGCCGTCCTGCCGCAAAGCTCGCTGACCTTTTCTACCATATCCCTCACCGAAGTTACCTGGTCTGCTGTTTCTACCTTTGGCAGGAGTAGATGTTGAACAGGCTGAGGGACTACCCAGTCAAGGTCGTCTACCGCAGCCTCACCCTGATTGATCCTGACCATGACTTCCATGTCCCCGAAGTCGAGCTCACGGAGAGCGTAGGCCACCATTATCCTGGCTTCATGTTTCCTGGAGGGTGCGATGCTGTCCTCAAGATCGAGAATGATGGCATCGGCACCCGAGCCCAGAGCCTTTTCAATGAACCTCGGTCTGTTGCCGGGGACATAGAGCCTGGAGCGTCTGGGTCTGTCTCTTTCCGGAACCTGAATACTGTCTGCAGCGGGCAGTCCCGGCATATTGTCACCAAGGACCATTCTCGCAGCAGCCTCAAATCGAGCAGCAGCAGTAAATGGCGCGGCGCCGCAATCAGTTACTTCTGTGCTGCCGGTGGTTATCCCCAGCCGCTCTGCGGTCCTGCGGATCGCTCCCTCAAGTAACTGCGCATCACTCCCGGTCTCGATCCTGATCGACAGTGGTGTGCCTCCGGCCTCGTATGCGACCAGACAGTCGGACTTGACCTTCGGCCCTGAATATCCGCATTCTGCTCTCTTCATCATGAATTCCCTCCGTTCGGGAGATCCTCGCTCAGTGTTTCCAGCAGGGATAATCTAATGTTCTATGGGGCAGGTGGAGCAGTCCGTTGGCGCACAGGCCAGAGTGTTCAGCATAAGGAAACTGAATCCTGAATCCGGATCACATCTGAAACTGTACGATGCGAGGAAGGATTCAACGCTGGTCACCCTGTC
>JAOZQW010000203.1 GCA_029932015.1 Candidatus Fermentibacteraceae bacterium | reverse complement strand
GAGTACCCCTCGTCCCAACGCGCTGGAGGGAGATTAGAAGAGATCTTCTTCCCTGCTGACCAGGCTCGGTGAGAGCGGTGAAGTCGCGGACACGTTCCCCCTTCAGACACTTGCCTGCGGCAGTAGTGAAAGCGGCAAATGAAACCCTGTCCAGAGACTCCATCAGCGTGCTTTCACTGTGTCCGCTGAATATCCGTCCAGCCGCTTCGGTCATGGCTAGGATGTTCCCGCTTCGGTCGCAGAGGATACCAGGACGGTTTCCATGGAAATCCTCGAGCCATTCGTCCAGTTCCAGTCTGGAAGTGTTCATCACAGTGATAATCGTCGTATCTTCAGCTGTCAGTGCGGATGTCAGCCAGACCTGGTCCGACAGCATCATAGGGCGGCAGCCATCCGAAGAGGTTGCAAGGTCCTCCAGTATCGCTATTCTGTCTGCGGGAAGATTATCGAGCAGTGACGAAAGAGACCCCGTGATCTGCTGGAGTATCCCATCCCTGTAAATTGCAGTCATTGAATTCGAAGAGAGCTTCAGATCTAGTTGTCTACTCTCGGTCTGGTCTCCATCAGCCACTTTTCTCTCCGGTCTAATCGATTATGGTACTTGCTAACATGTATGCATATTCTATATTAAACCACAAGCTGGCGGAGGAGTCCCATTTGAAAAAACAGTGCTCTCATAGCAACTGGAGTGTTTCCTCTGCCGACAGACGCTCAGCAATCAACGAGCTCCTTGCGGGTGCTGCGGTCAGCGATGAAGCTCGAGAGTTGCTCACCATCGCGCTCGAAACCCGTGAACTGGCAGAACCCACCATTGTCCATCCTGGAATCGCAATGCCCCACTGCCGAAGCATCCTTGTGGACGAAATATCCATTATCATCGCACGATCCGAAAATGGAATACCATGGCCGAAGGAGAAGGTCAATGTCATTATTCTCTTCATCTCCCCGGTCAAACCCAGTGGACCGCAGCAGCACATGGAGCTTATCAGACATCTTGCCAGATACCTGCGAGATGGCGGTGCGGAAGCTGTTCTGAACGCTGAAACCGCAGCCGAAGCAGCTGCCGTACTTCGATTCAACATATGTGAAAGTGAGCAGAATGAACAGGGATCTTGAGAGACTGATAAGCCTTCACGATCTCGACGTGATGATCGGCGATCTGGTCAACAAGGATATTCGCCGTCAGGAAAAGAGGCTCGGTCTTTCACCGGACGATGCCGTCGCGGAATTGAGAAAGATGCGGGATGAGTTGGACAGCTCCATCAATAGAAGATTCCGGGATAAGTACAATCAGCTGTCAGCACACTACGGTAACGCGGTCGTTCCTGTTGTCCATGAGCGATGCAGCGGATGCTTCACACAGCTTCCCACTGCATTGTTCGCCTCTCCGGAACGCAATGAGCAGGTCGAAACCTGTCCATCCTGCGGAAGATTCATCTACTGGGCCGACTGAGGTCATTATCGACCGGGACGGAGATCTGTACTATGGAATCACCTGATATTAAAGAAGCACTCACTTACGACGATATACTCATATTGCCGGGGCGATCGGATATCCTTCCATCCGAAGCGGATCTGACCACTCGACTGGCCAGGGATATCACACTGAATATTCCTGTTCTCAGTGCTGCGATGGATACTGTCACCGAAGTCGATATGGCCATTGCACTTGCGCAGGAAGGTGGGCTCGGAGTAATACACAAGAACATCTCGCCCACAGAGCAGGCAGCACAGGTGAAGCTGGTCAAGCGCGCAGAAAGCGGTGTAATAGTCGATCCGATCACACTCGATATTGATGCGATCATCGAAGATGCTGCCAGGTTATCCGAGATACACAGGGTCTCGGGATTTCCGGTCCTCGAGAATGGCTTCCTTGCCGGTATGCTTACAAACAGAGATTACCAGTTTGAGATGGATCACTCGACTCCGGTCAGGGAGCTGATGACAGAAGTCGGTAACCTCATTACAGCGCCTCCGGATACTGACCTTGGGAAGGCCATCGAGCTCCTCAGGAAGCACCGTCTCGAGAAGCTGCCCCTTGTCGACGAGGATATGCATCTCATCGGTCTCATCACGGTACGGGACATACACAACGCCATCACATATCCAAACGCCTGCAAGGATGACAAAGGCCGACTAAGAGTCGGAGGTGCCATCAGCGTCGGCAAAGATGCCCTTGTCAGAGCTGGAAAGCTGGTTGAAGCGGGTGTTGACTGCCTCTTCATCGATACGGCCCACGGGCATTCGATACGGGTTCTCGAGACTACTTCCATTCTTCGCAGTGAGTTTCCTGATGTTGCGCTTGTCGCAGGCAATGTTGTCACACCAGAGGCTACAACTGACCTGCTCAAGGCTGGAGCTGATGCAGTCAAGATAGGTGTTGGTCCGGGATCGATCTGTACCACCCGCGTCATTGCAGGGGTTGGCTGTCCGCAGGTCACTGCCGTGATGGAATGTGCTTCTGCCGCAGCGAAGTTCGATGCACCGATCATCGCTGATGGCGGGATTAAGTTCTCTGGTGATATAGTAAAAGCACTGGCTGCCGGTGCTTCATCGGTCATGATCGGCGGTCTGTTTGCCGGAATAACCGAGAGCCCTGGAGAGACCATCATCTACAAGGGAAGAAAGTTCAAGATATACAGAGGAATGGGATCCCTTGGAGCTATGAAGAAGGGAAGTGCCGACAGGTATTTCCAGAACGAAAGGGATGTCAAGAAGCTGGTTCCTGAGGGCATAGAGGGAATGGTTCCCTTCAAAGGTCCCCTGGTCGACTATCTTATCCAGCTCATGGGAGGTCTGAGGCAGGGGATGGGCTACATCGGTAGCCGCACTGTGAAAGACCTTCCGAGTCTGGCGCGGTTCGTCAGAATTACGTCGGCTGGTCTGCGAGAGAGCCACGCACACGATGTAATGATCACAAAGGAAGCTCCCAACTACTCTACGGATGGTCATGCTTTCTGATCTACTCGCTTCTGTTGCGGAAGGGGGAAGGGTTCTCGTCAGTGAGGACTCCTATCTCCTTGCGCGGGTCCAGATGGATGGACGGGAGCTTCTGGCGGAGGTCAGCAGAGGCGACTCCGGCGGGATAAGTCCGGGGGACTGGCCCCGAATCCCTGGCCTGCTTCGTCCCGATTCAGAGATCCATCCCGGAGATGATCCCGCGACCAGGATACTTCTCTTCTCGATACCGGAGGATGGAGAACTCCTCCTCGAGAGACTCTCCCGTGTCGGGAAGCTCTCTGAGGAAGAGGCAGTGTCTCTGGGCATTCAGATCCTTGAAGCACTGAAGGCGCTGCATGCCGAGGGCAGCCGGATAGGATATATCGGGCCGGAGACTGTTATGCTCGATAGTGATGGAAGACCACTCCTTGTCGCTGGCGCTAGAGGAGTGCCGGACTCCCCCTTCTCGCCTCCAGAGGCAGTTGGCAAGTGTCCCGAGGATCCGAGAAGCGACATCTTTGCACTTGGTCTGCTGATGTTCAGGTCAATTGCCGGGAGTGATGAGAGACAGCGACAGGTTGATGCCTGGAACGAGCTCTCAGAACCCCTTCTCTCTCTCCTCGAGCAGATGGTTCAACCGGATACCGGCAGCAGATATCCCAATTTCACTGCTCTTTCAGCGGGGATAAGGAATCTGCGCTCCGCCCCTCCCGGTGAGGGCGGGGGCGAGTGGGTGACCCATTCAAGTCGGAAGAAACAAAGGCGTTTGAAGCCCATCTGGTACGTTGTGTTCACCATAGCCGCTGCCGTCATAGCATTTCTTGCTATTATCCTGCCGAACTCCGGTGATCCCGGTGTAGAGGATACCATCCTGCCGGATACACTGCAGCAGGTTACCGTAGATACAGTTATTCCTCAGCTCACGGATACTCTGATAACTGAGGTTATCTCAGCCCCCGATATTGAGTCGCTGACCTTTGATCCTGTTATCTGGATAAGCAATGGAACCGGTCAGCCCGGAGTGGCTTCCGAGTTCAGGGAGGGACCCGCTGCATCCTATTCTTCGGTTTTTAAATGCACGGCCAGTCCAAGAAGGATATCTCTGCTCCTCCTGCGCAGGGATGACCCGACGCTTCAATCAAGGTTTCTCGAAGTGGCTGAGGAACTGACCGCTGCCGACTCGACCATCCTGACAGCGCAGGTTGATATTTCGATACTGCTTGGAGCTGATCTCGTTAACGACCTTATCCCTGCAGGAGCCATCACCTATCCTCCAGTTCCGGCCGGAACACTCTATGTCGATATTGCAAATCACGGAGTATCACAGGTTTTCGGAGGAGCGGGTGCTGCCACATGGACGCGGTCCATACTGAACGGGGGCTGTCTTACTCTTGATGGTGAATCATGGTTCATATCTGTTGTCGATTTTCGTGACGGTGATTTGTACAATGCCGAACTCGGAATCCCTACCACTCTCGACTCGACCGTCTTCATGTATCGAGAGGGCAGTGAACTGCTGAGGTCGGCCGAGCGTGAACTCAGGTTCGCCTTACTCGAGGATTCCACTCTCACCCATAGCTCTGGCAGCCTGCCGTCCCCCCCGGATATATGGGTTCTGCTCGGTTCTCAATGAGAGCCAGCCTTCCCCTCTCATCGCATATCATATGCAGGAATAATTGACTTCCAGACGACTGAGTTAAATATTAGCATGTTCCAACAAATACTCTCAGGAGGATTAATGAAGTATGCCGTCAACGGCAAAGTAGTGGACCCGATCCACGGTGCAGGCATTATAACC
>JAOZQW010000202.1 GCA_029932015.1 Candidatus Fermentibacteraceae bacterium | reverse complement strand
CATTACAGACCGGCTGATCGGAGCCGACAGCGAGTACGCCCTTCCCGTTCACGTTGTCTCCGACATGGCTCTTACAGCCCTGTTCACAGATAACATGTTTCGTCCATGGGATGAGGATGTTGCTGGCAGCACTGTATTTAAAGGTAGGGATTTTACGCTGATCGCGCTTCCATATCATAAACTTGATCCACAAAAATACGAGGGTCTTCTCAGGATCGACCCGCGACTCGGACACACATCTACGATGATGGTAGGCATTGACCTTGATCGCAGAATTGGGATCGTTTACGGTTCGGCTTACTGCGGGAGCATAAAGAAGATGATGTTCACGGTAATGAACTATCTGCTTCCAGCGGAGGGCATTCTCCCTCTGCATTGCAGCGCCAATGAGGGGGCGGATGGCAGGAGTGCTCTGCTTCTCGGTCTCTCAGGCACAGGGAAGACAACGCTTTCGGCAGATGCCTCCAGAGCTCTTCTGGGGGATGATGAGCATGGATGGAGCAACCGGGGTATTGCCAACTTCGAAAACGGCTGCTACGCAAAACTCGTTGATCTCAGTCCTGAAAAGGAGCCGGAGATACACAGTGCTTGCTTCCATGAAGACGACTGGCTTTCGCACGGGTCCATTATCGAGAACGCTCTCATGTATCCTGATGGGCAGTTCGACCTCTTCGACACAAGGCTTACTCCCAATTCCAGAGGTTCATATCCCCTTCGATATCTGAGTAATATCAAGCAGGCTTCCACTGCCGGACACCCGTCAAGCATCCTCTTCCTGACTGCTGATGCGAATGGTGTGATCCCTCCTGTTTCAAGACTGAGAAGGACTCAGGCAATGCTATGGTTCCTGATGGGATATACGAGCAAGCTAGCCGGAACAGAGACGGGTGTAACTGAACCGGTCAGCACTTTCTCCAGATTCTTCGGTGAGCCCTTTATGCCGAGAAATCCTGATGTGTATGCCACGATGCTGGGTAAGCGGATGGAATCCCATGGTACGGATGTCTACCTCATCAATACCGGATGGAGTGGAGGTCCTTATGGTATCGGTTCAAGGATAGACCTGCCTCTGACCCGGATTATGGTGGAGGCAGCCCTATCCGGTGCCCTGAAGGACGTTGGATATCACGAGGATCCCGTGTTTCGTCTTATGGTCCCTGACAGCTGTCCAGGACTTACTGACAGCGCGATCCTTGATCCGGTGAATACATGGGATAGCAGGGATGACTACTTCGTCAGA
This sequence comes from Candidatus Fermentibacteraceae bacterium, assembly GCA_029932015.1. Lineage (GTDB taxonomy): Bacteria > Fermentibacterota > Fermentibacteria > Fermentibacterales > JCC-6 > JAOZQW01. Next base: position 3,508 of record JAOZQW010000202.1, on the reverse strand, counting down.
GCCAGGAAGCTGGCTGCAGATTTCAGTAATCACTTCGAGAAGGCCTATGGTAATTCCGGTATCTCAGAAGAGATCGCAGCAGAATGCCCGGGACTTGGAAGAACCTAGAATCTCTTCCACAGGGGTTGACCGGGTAAGGCTGTGGATTAGAATAGTGAAAGTTCGAACATTCACAATGCAGGAGGGGTGTTGTCCGGCAAGAAGGTATCCGAACGTACCATTAGACGTTTGAGCCACTATGCCAGGTGTCTCAGACTGTCCAGGATCAGGGGTGATTCAATAATCACCTCTGGATATCTTGCAGGTACCTGCGGCATCTCCTCTGCTGCTGTGAGGAAGGATCTTGCTTTCTTCGGTGAGTTCGGCAAACAGGGCTCGGGTTATGAAGTAGATGAGCTGCTCTACAACATCGAGGAGATACTTGGAACGACTGATCCGCCGAGTGTGGTCGTTATCGGAGCAGGCAATATCGGGATGGCCCTTATCGAATCCGGCCTTGCCGGTACGGGGGGTTACAGATACAGAGGCATATTTGATAGGGACCCATCCAGGACCGGACTCAAATGCGCCGGGATAGAGGTCCAGTCCATTAGTATGCTCTCAGCTGCAGTCCAGAAGCTTGGAGAGGTCATTGCTGTCATTGCCGTTTCTCCCGGTGAAGGGCAGAACGCTGTCGATACCGCAGTCGCTGCCGGATGTTCTGCAGTCCTGAGCTTCACATTGGAGCCGCTGATTGTACCCGAGGGCGTGATCCTCGGATTTGTGGAGGTTTCGACCGAGCTGGACATAATCACGCATTCCATACGTGCCGGGGCAAGGATTTGATGAAGAATATCGGATCCATGCTCTCCACAATTGTGGCACTAATGGTCATATGGGTCTGCCTGACTCTGAATTTCTCGATATCAGAACTCGGTCTTGGGATTGTCTTCTCAGTACTGATAGCGGTCTCCACCAGAGGAGGATTCACCTCAAATCTATTCAGACTCCTCAAGCCTGCGAGGTTAGCAGCACTCCTGGTGTACATCTTCTTCTTCCTGAGCCAGATGGTCAAGGCGAATATCGATGTCCTTTTCCGAGTACTGAGGCCTGTTGTACCGGTTCGTCCCGGTATCGTCGGAGCGGATATTGGATTGAGAAACCTTCGCGGCAGGATCATTATCGCCAACAGCATTACCCTGACCCCGGGAACACTGACTGTGGACCTCATAGATGACCGGATATATGTGCACTGGATCTCCCTGCCTGATGGAGATGCGACTGCCGAGACGCAGAAGCTGGTCGATGGATTTGCGAAAAGACTGGAGAAAGTCCTTGATTAGCTACTTCGACTGGATACTCTTCGGACTGCTGGGCATGGGTACTTTCATGACCTTCGTCAGGCTCCTGAAGGGCAGGACACCAGCCGACAGGGCAGTGGCACTGGATGGAATGACCCTGATCACGACATGCCTGATAGTTCTCATAGCGTTCTTCGAGGGAAGATCCATGCTTCTGGATGTGGCTCTTGTTTACGCGGTACTGTCGTTCCTGGGCGTTCTGGCTCTCGCACGGTTCCTTGATGGAGGGCTGAGATGAGCGCCCTCGGTATCATCGGGCACGTGCTGCTGGGCGCAGGCGGCTTCATTCTCTTCGTCAGCGGACTGGGTATTCTCAGAATGCCGGATGTGTACAACCGCATGCATGCGGGTACAAAGGCCACTACTCTCGGTTCGATACTGTTCATGCTTGGTATCGGATGCCTGGAGCCTGTATGGCTTCCTAAACTGATCCTGATCATCATACTTGTCATATTGACCAACCCCATTGCAGCCCATGCGCTGGCCAGGGCAGTTCACTCTGGTCCGAAGGACGAGAAACCTGACAATCTCGAGAGGGACGATCTGCAGGAGGAGAGAGCGGAAGGGGAAGATCTCGATGAGTGACGCTCTCTTCCCGGTTGTGGCCATCACCATGGGCATCATGATGCTTGCGGCAGGGATCGTCGCTCTCTATGTCCGCAGACTCCTTTCAGCCATTATCATCGTTGCTTTTGTCAGTCTGTCGGCATCGGTGCTGTTCTTACTAATGGATGCCACTGATGTAGCTGTTACAGAAGCTGCGGTCGGAGCTGTTGTATCCACGATGATCTTCCTCTGGGGCAGGGGAAAGATCGGGGGTGACAGGTGATAAGATCCATCTTCGGTCTTATCCTGGTCCTTGTTCTTGGTGCCATTATGGTCGCCGTCGTTCCCGACATTGAGTATTCAGAGGAAATTCATGGTGTGGGGCTTCACTACACCAGCCAGGGAATGCAGGAGACCGGTTCCGCCAACCTTGTTACCGCAGTCATCGTTGCTTACAGGGGGCTGGACACTCTTGGTGAAGTGGTTGTACTTTTCTGCGCATCAACATCTGTCGTCCTTATCCTCTCCCTCTACCCGCTGAGCCTGAAAGTCTCAAGACCGAGTTTCATAGTAGCCCAGACATCCCGGCTTCTTCCTGCGCCGATCCTCCTTCTCGGCCTCTACCTGATCGCGCATTCGCACCTGAGCCCCGGAGGCGGGTTCCCCGGCGGAGCTGTCATCGCTTCGGCTTTCCTGCTGGTGATGCTCGGGGGGACGGGTGTTCCCGGGAGCAGTCGGAATCTGGCCGCCGTCGAGTCCCTTGCAGGGCTCTCCTTCGGATTACTTGGTTTCTGGGGAGTAATGAAGCTCGGGCAGTTCCTGAACAACCTTGTTCTGGGAACCGGAACGCCCGGTTCACTGGTTTCAGCAGGGCTGATACCTTTGATATCCCTTGTTATCGGGATTAAGGTTGCCAGCGAACTATCGAGCGTATTTGCGGCTTTCAGATACAAGGGGGGGCACTGATGTTGGAGCTCTACCACTGGTCAATTGCGGGAACCGCGCTGGGTCTGGTTCTCATTGGTCTCTGGGGAGTGCTTACCCGAAGAAATATCATCAGGATAGCCCTTGCGTTCACACTTGCCGATACAGGGGTTAACCTTCTCCTCGTATGGACGGGGCATATACCCGACAGGACCTCGCCCATTCATGATTCCACTACCGCCGCACTGAATGCGACTGAAGCCATGGTCGATCCCCTTCCCCAGGCACTGGTACTGACTTCAATCGTTATCGGAGTTGCTGTTGCGGCGCTCTTTGTCGTGGTGGCGGTTCTTGCTTCCAGACGTACAGGTTCCGCAGATATCAGAAGACTCAGGGAGCTCAGATGGTAATCGCAGCCTGCATCTTCCTGCCCCTGCTCGGGGCCTTCATAAACGCATGGCTCGTCCGCAGGAATCCGACTCTGTCAAGGATGGTCTCTCTGCTGCAGCTTGCAGCCGGGATGACTGCTGCGTTTGTGCTTTCAATACAACTCGGCTCATGGGATCTGACTGACCTCAGTAGGTCTGTCATCCTCAATACAGGTGTTGGTGCCCCCCCCCTGAGTATCGACCTTGAAGTATCTGCCGGTGGTGTGCTGGCGGCCCTGGTCATCTACGCTGCAGCCATACTCGCGATGT
>JAOZQW010000011.1 GCA_029932015.1 Candidatus Fermentibacteraceae bacterium | reverse complement strand
TTTAGCAGCGCTTCAAACTGCTTGTCGATGAACTTGTCAACACCGATGAGACAGCCACACCGGGACGAGAGGAATAGCATGGGTCAGAAAACCAATCCTATCGGCCTCAGGCTCGGTATCAGCCGCGGATGGGACTCGACCTGGTTCGCGAGGGGTAAACGGTATGCCGATTATCTCACCGAGGATGCAGAGATACGCAGGTATCTCATGTCCAGGCTCGAGAAAGCCCGTGTATCCCGCATCGAGATACTCAGGAAGCCCCAGGAGGTCGAAGTTGTCATCTGGACCGCCAGACCGGGTCAGGTCATCGGCAGCAAGGGCAGCAATATCGACCGCCTGACCAACGAGCTGAAGGTTCTTGTCGGCGGCAAGGCCGTGAAAGCCAAGGTGCAGGAGATCCGCAAGGACAGGTGTGATGCCGTTCTTGTAGCGGATAAGATCGCACGTCAGCTCGAAGGCAGGGTCTCCGTCAGGAGAGCCATGCGAATGGCCATTCGCGACGCCATGACCGATGGTGCCCTCGGCATTAAGGTCTGTTGCTCAGGAAGACTCGGCGGAGCCGAGATGTCCAGAGTGAATACATACCATGAGGGCAGGGTCCCCCTTCACACGCTCAGGGCGGACATTGACTTCGCAAAGGATGTAGCAAAAACCACATACGGCACCGTTGGTGTCAAGGTCTGGATCTACCATGGTGAGGTCCACGAGTTCCCGGTATCCGGGCAGACGGAAGCCAGGTGACTTAAATGCTGATGCCAAAGAGAACGAAGTACAGGAAGCAGCACAGGGGCCGCATGCGCGGCAGGACCAAGGGCGGCGGCAAGGTCTCCTTCGGAGAGTACGGTCTCCAGGCTATGGATCCGGGCTGGATCACCAGCGCCCAGATCGAGTCCGCAAGGGTAGCCCTGACCAGGCATGTGAAACGCGGTGGTAAGGTCTGGATAAGGGTCTTCCCCGATAAACCGGTCACCTCCACTCCGGCGGAGACCAGAATGGGTAAGGGCAAGGGCGCGGTGGACCACTGGGTAGCCGTAGTCAAGCCCGGGAGGATGATGTTCGAGCTGGAGGGTGTTGACATTCAGCTCGCCAAAGAGGCCATGAGGCTCGCGGGTCACAAGCTCCCGGTGAAGACCAGATTCGTGGTCAGGGACAGGGAGGAACTGTAGAAATGAAAGCTCACGAGCTTCGCTCTATGAACCGCGATGAGCTTGAAGAGCGTGTCCGTGAATTGCGGCAGGAACTCTTCAATCTGCGGTTCAGGGGAACCACTCAGCAGCTGGACAATCCCCTGCGAATGCGGATAGCCCGCAGAGACCTGGCTCGAACCATCACGGTTCTCCGTGAGTTCGACCTCGGGCTTGAAGCCGGGACGCCAGGGGAAGGAAGTTAGATATGGCTGAAACCAGAGTAGGGAATAGGAGAGTCCTCAAGGGTACAGTTGTATCCGATGCCATGGACAAGACTGTCGTGGTTGAGGTTGTATCTCTCAAAGCACATCCCGTTTATAAGAAGCGCTTCAGAACCACCAGCAAATACTATGTCCACGACGAAGAGAATCAGTGCAGCGTGGGGGACACGATCACCATCGCGGAGACGCGTCCCCTCTCCAGAAAGAAACGCTGGCGTCTGCTCGAAGTCGTGGAGAGGGCCCGTTAGGAGTTCGCGATGATCCAGCAGGAAACCAAACTGAAGGTCGCGGACAACTCGGGTGCCCGCATCGTACAGTGTATCAGAGTGCTCGGTGGCACGCGCAGGAGGTATGCCACTATTGGAGACGTTATCGTCGTCACCGTCAAAGAGGCGCTTCCTGACGGAGCCGTCAAGGCAAGCGAAGTGCGCAGGGCTGTCGTTGTCCGGACCCGCAAGGAGCTCAATCGCCCGGATGGTACATCCGTGAGGTTCGGCGATAATGCGGCGGTCATCCTCGATGAAACCTATCAACCGGTCGCGACGAGAATATTCGGTCCGGTCGGCAGAGAGCTCCGTACGCATTTCATGAAGATCGTCTCACTCGCGCCGGAGGTGATCTGATGCATATCAGAAAAGGCGACAAGGTGAGGATTCTCACAGGTGTAGACAAGGGCAGGGACGGCAAGGTCCTCAAAGTCTTCGCCAGTGATCAGAGGGCCATCGTAGAGGGCCTTAACCTTATCAAGAGACACACCAAACCCTCGTCCCGCAATCAGCAGGGCGGGATAATCGAGAAGGAAGCTCCCATTCACGTCTCCAATCTCAGGGTAGTCTGCCCCGGGTGCGGTCAGCCGAGCGGCATCAGCCGTGAGCGTGATGATGAGGGGCGTCTCGTCCGACACTGCAGATCATGCGGTGAGACGATCACCGGTGGTTAGGAGGACTGACGGATGAGAACGAAGCCAAGGCTCGAGCAGGTCTACTGCGATGAGCTGATACCGAAGCTCCGGAAGCATTTCGAATACGAGAACGTGAATCAGGTCCCCAGGATCACGAAAGTAGTGGTCAATATGGGCCTGGGCAAGGAGGCGATTGACAACGCGAACAATCTGAAGAACGCTTCCGAGCAGATGACATCGATCACCGGACAGGCCACGGTCACATCAAAGGCCAGGAAGTCCGTTGCAGGTTTCCGCCTCCGGGAGGGGATGCCAATTGGTGTCTTTGTAACCCTGAGGAATGATCGCATGTGGGAATTTCTTGACAGACTAATCACTTTCTCGCTTCCTCAGGTTAGAGACTTCAGGGGTCTTTCCCCTAAAGGATTTGATGGACGCGGGAGCTTCAACTTCGGTGTCGAGGAACAGGCCATATTCCCTGAGATCAATGTCGACCAGATCGACAAGTTCAGGGGTATGAACATCACCATAGTCACAACCGCACCGACAGATGAAGAGGGCCTCGAGCTGCTTACGCTCCTCGGTATGCCCTTCCGAAAAGCGGAAAGTAGCAGGGGGTGAAGAATGGCTAAAAAGGCTCTGGTAGAGAAACAGAAGAGGACCCCCAAGTTCAAGGTGAGGAAGTACAACAGGTGCTCCATCTGCGGACGGCCGAGGGCATACCTCAGGAAATACGGAATCTGCCGGATATGCTTCAGGGACATGGCCAACAGGGGTCTGCTCCCGGGTGTACGCAAGGCAAGCTGGTAAGGAGGCTGATGACATGTCGATGACAGACCCCATTGCCGATATGCTTACCAGAATAAGGAACGCATCAAAGGCCGAACTGAAGCTGGTCAACATACCGGCCTCGACTCTCAAGACCGCAATCGCCCAGACCCTCTACAACAAGGGTTTCATCCGCGGCTTCAAGAAGATCGATGACGGCAAGCAGGGAATTCTGAGGGTTTACCTCGCATACCGGAACAACCAGCCGCTCATTGTGGGGATCAAGAGGATCTCCAAACCGGGCTGCAGAGTCTACACCGGTGCTGGAGACATACCAAGGGTCATGGCTGGTCGCGGAATGGCCATACTCACGACCCCCAGAGGTATTCTCACAGACGCGGAAGCCCGCAGACAGAACGTAGGCGGCGAAGTGCTGCTTCACGTCTGGTAGGGAGACGGGATGTCACGAATAGGTAGACTTCCAATACCTCTGCCGGAAAAGGTAGAGGTTACACTGAAGAAGACCACGGTGACCGTCAAAGGTCCCCGCGGTGAGAAGGAGCTGGAAGTCCCGAAAGGGATCAGTATCGAGATCAAGGATGGCCGTGTGATGATCGAGCGCACCGAGGAGACGTCCGAATACAGGCGGATGCACGGTACAACAAGGGCTATCCTTGCTAACTGGATCAAGGGACTTTCAACAGGTCACCAGAAGACCCTTCTCGTTAAAGGCAAGGGTTACCAGGGAGAGGTCACCGGCAAGGTACTCGAAATGCAGCTCGGTTTCTCACACAAAGTGCTGATGGAGATACCGCCGGGACTCGAAATAACAGTTCAGCCGGGGCAGAACGCCTTCACGATAATTGTGAAGGGCAATGACAAGCAGCTTGTCGGAAGCTATGCCTCAGTACTCTACAAGATCAAACCGGTTGAACCATACAACCTCATCGGCATGCGCTACTCCGATCAGTTCGTCAAGCGCAAGACCGTGAAGACAATCACTTAGGAAGGCTGGAGGGAGACACATGTCCAAGCTGACACGAAAGCAGCGTCTCCGCCGCCGGCACGTGCACATCCGCAAGCGGGTGTCCGGGTCTGCAAAGAGGCCGAGGCTCCTCGTCAGGAGGTCGCTGCGGCATATCGAGGCCAGCCTGATAAACGATGTTGAAGGCAGGACGATGCTCACCGCAACCACGAAATCCAGCAGCTTCTCCACTGAGCCAGGCACAACAAAGACGGAGCAGGCGGGCAGGCTCGGCGAGCTGATAGCCGCCATGGCCAGGGAGAAGGGCATCGAAGAGGTGGTTTTCGACCGTGGAGGTCATCCCTATCACGGCAGAGTCAAGGCAGTGGCCGAGAAGGCCCGTGAAGCCGGGCTCAGGTTCTAGAAGGGGCGGTCGATAAGTGGAAAACAAAGACAGGAACAGCAGGACGAACAGGGACGGCGACAAGAGAAAGCGCCAGTCCAAGCAGAGGAAACCGAGGGTCTCCGAACTCGAGGAAGCCGGTCTCATCGACAGGATGATAGCGATCAATCGTGTATCCAAGGTGACCAAGGGCGGAAGGAACTTCGGATTCAATGCAGTCGTCGCTGTAGGTGATGCAAAGGGCAGGGTTGGAGTCGGACTCGGTAAGGCAACTGAGCTCCCGGAGGCCATCCGCAAGGCTCAGGAAGCCGCAAGAAAGAGCATGATAACGATACCCCTCATCGACGCAAGGACGATACCTCACGGTATCCTCGGGCGGAATGGTGCAGGTAAGGTCCTCCTTCGTCCTGCGAGTCCGGGTACCGGTGTCATAGCCGGTGCTGCGGTCAGGGCCATCATGGAATGCGCAGGGATAAAGGACGTGCTCACCAAGTCTCAGGGTTCCAATAACCCGCACAATGTGGTCAAAGCCACGATGAACGGGCTTCGGGATCTCATCCTGATAGACAAGGTGGCCAGCTACCGGCAGGCGGCGGTCGCCAGGAGGAGCAGTGATGGCTGACAGGAAGCTCAGGATCACAAAGAAGAGGAGCGCCATCGGTCGCGTAGAGGTGCAGAAGCGTACTCTCGTGGCCCTGGGACTCCGGAGGATGCACCAGACTGTGGTGCACCCTGATCGTCCCGAGATCAGAGGGATGATCTTCAGAGTAGCCCATCTGGTCGAGGTCGAGGAGGTGGATGAATGAGACGTCTGCAGCACCTGACACCCGCCCGTGGAGCTACGAAAGTATCAAGGCGAAGGGGGCGTGGACGAGGCTCCTGCCTCGGCGGCACCAGCGGCAAGGGACATAAAGGGCAGCGGGCTCGAGCGAGTATCCACCCTTGGTTCGAAGGTGGTCAGATGCCTATACAGAGGCGTATGAGCCATAAGGGATTCAACAATGCCCGATTTGCGAAGAAGTACCAGGAAGTCAACGTCGGGAGCCTCGAGCGGTTCTCCGCCGATACCGTTGTCACCCCGGAGATGCTGAAGACCGCTGGACTGATCTCGTCCAGGTTCCGTAAGGTGAAGATCCTTGGTGATGGAGAACTGGCCAAGGCACTGACGGTAGTAGCTCACGCCTTCACTCGAAGGGCTGCGGAGACCATAGCCGCTGCCGGAGGTACAGCAGAGGAGCTGAACTGATGCGCGGTTTCGAAAATATCCTGAAGATACCGGAGCTGAGGAAGAAGATCTTCTACACCTTCATGCTCCTGGTGATCTACAGGTTGGGTGGGCACATCCCTGTTCCGGGCATCGATGGGTCTGCTCTCAGTCAGGCCTTCAGCCAGGGCGGCGGCCTCATGGGCATGTACGACCTGTTCGTCGGTGGTGCTCTGAGAAGGGCTTCCGTTTTCGCACTGGGTATCATGCCTTACATCTCCGCTTCGATCATCATTCAGCTTCTGACCTCTGTCTTCCCATACTTCGAGAAGCTCAAGAAGGAGGGCGAAGCCGGACGCCAGAAGATGACCGAGATAACCAGGTATGCCACCGTGGTCCTTGCCATGGTGCAGGGCCTGGCCATTTCCCAGTACCTCGTTGGCCTCAACAGCGCCGGTATGATGATCGTTCCTAATCCCGGACTGGCATATACGATACAGACAGTGGTCACCCTGATCACCGGAACCATCTTCGTTATGTGGCTTGGCGAGCGGATAACAGAGCGGGGAATCGGCAACGGCATCAGTTTGATAATCTTCGCGGGAATTGTCGGCAGGTTGCCCGGAGCCATCGTCTCCATCTACCAGGACGTCTTCGTCCTCAGGCAGACCAGCTTCATCACCGCAGTCTTCCTGGGTATCTTCATGTTCGCGGTGGTTGCCTTTGTCGTGCTGATGACTGAAGCCCAGCGGAGGATACCGGTCACATATGCCAAGCAGGTGAGAGGTCGCAAGGTATACGGCGGGCAGAGCACGCATATACCCCTGCGGCTCAATACTGCCGGTGTCATACCGGTGATCTTCTCACAGGCGTTCATGATGTTCCCTAGTAGCATAGCGATGTTCTTCCCCAACTCCGGTATCGATACCTGGGTGAATGCTCACCTGGCGCCGGGGAGTACTGTCTACATCGTTATCTACTCGCTGCTTATCATACTATTCGCGTATGTGTATACGGCCATCACCTTCAATCCCCAGGATATGGCTGACAACATGAAGAAATACGGCGGGTTCATTCCCGGCCGAAAACCCGGCAAGAGTACTGCGAAGTACATTGAAAGAGTTCTTGTCAGGGTTACGCTGCCCGGTGCGATATTCCTTGCAGCAATTGCGGTCATGCCGATGCTGATGGCCAAGCATGCCAATGTGAACTTCATGTTCGGCGGCACCAGCCTTCTCATCGTGGTCGGAGTTGCTCTGGAGACCCTGCGTCAGATAGAAACCCACCTGCTCATGCGACACTACGACGGTTTCCTGAGCAAGGGCAGGATAAGAGGACGCAGATAAGTGAAGATCACTTTTTTCGGCCCTCCGGGCTCAGGTAAAGGCACTCAGGCGTACCGGGTCTCCACCAGGTACGATCTTGAGCACCTCTCCAGCGGCTTGATGTTCCGTGAGGAGATCAGCAGCGGGTCTGAACTCGGACAGAAGATCAAAGCGATCGTCGAGTCCGGACACCTCGTCGATGATGACATTGTCAACATTGAGGTGTTCAGCAAGATTGGCGGCGTGGAACGTTTCCTTCTTGACGGCTATCCAAGAAACATATCTCAGGCAAGGAGTCTGGACAGATATCTGGAATCGCACGGCAGCTTCCTTACCGGAGCTGTGTTTCTGGATGTTCCGGATGAAGTGGTTCAGCAAAGACTCTCCGGGAGACTCACCTGCCCGAAGTGCGGCTTCGTCGGCAGACAGCCGATGTTCAAGGTGAACGATCCCTGTACAAGGTGTGACACACCTCTAGAGGAGAGGGATGACGACAGGAGCGGGGTGATAGTCAGGAGACTCCGGCACTACTTCAACCTGACAAGGCACCTCGAGGATTACTATTCCGGCCGTCTCCATGTGATCGATGGTGTTGGATCCGTTGATGAAGTGACCGATAGACTTGTGAAAGCCCTGAGCACATGGGAGTGACGAGCGGTGCTGATCTCCGTGCAATGGAGACGTGCGGACGTATCGTTCGCAAGGCTCTTGATGAGATGATGGGCTTCATTGCTCCTGGTGTGACAACTCTCCAGATCGAGAGGGTCGGCCGGGAAGTAATAGATGCCGAGGGGGCTTCCCCGTCATTCCTGGGGTATAACGGATATCCGGCGGCGGTATGCGTATCCCTCAACGATGAGGTCGTCCACGGCATACCCTCCCCCGCAAGGACCGTGAGGAGCGGGGACCTCGTGAGCATCGATATAGGTGCCTACAAGGATGGATTTCACGGGGACGCCGCAGATACTGTGGCTGTCGGTCTGGTTACCCCTGAAGCCCGGATGCTTCTCGAGACTGTCTATGAAGCCAGGGGCAGAGGGATAAAGGCAGCAAGAGCCGGCAGCAGGATCGGTGACATTGGTGCAGCCATACAGGAGTATGTCGAATCGCAGGGGTTCAGTGTTGTTAGAGCCCTGGTCGGACACGGGATCGGTCGGAAGCTTCACGAGCCTCCACAGGTCCCTAACTTCGGTCGTAGCGGAAAAGGCATGAAGCTTGGAGAAGGGCTGGCCATGGCCATCGAACCGATGATATGCCTGGGTGGTTTCGGCGTGAGGACACTGGCAGACAGATGGACCGTCGTAACCGAAGATGGTGCTCTCTCAGCACACGCGGAACATACTATCGTGGTAAGCGGGTCCAGCCCCATGATATTGACGGCATAGTGATAATTACCAATGATATGCGTTCCGTATAACGGGCGAAAGGGAGGAACATGGCGAAAAAGCAGGGTGTGGTAGCGGATGGTGTTGTGGTAGAGACGCTTCCCAACAACCTCTGCCGGGTCGAACTCGACAAGCCTGAGGGCCACATTGCCCTTTGCCATGTCTCCGGTAAGATGCGTATGCATTACATAAGGATACTGGTCGGTGACCGGGTCACGGTTGAACTGTCGCCTTATGATCTGACTCGTGGAAGGATCACCTACAGATTCAAGTGAGGTGCGAAAGAAGATGAAAGTAAGAAGCTCAGTAAAGAAAATGTGTGATTACTGTCGCATCGTGCGAAGGAGGGGCAAGGTCCTCGTGATCTGCTCCAGGAATCCCAAGCACAAGCAGCGACAGGGATAGCCGGTCTGTTCAAGAGATCGTTACGGAGGTAAGTAGTGGCAAGAATCGCAGGCGTCGACCTCCCGAGGAATAAGCAGATCCTGTACGCTCTGCCTTATATCCACGGGATCGGCCTTACTTCCTCGAAGGAGATACTGGAGAAAACCGGTATTCCTGTGGATGTGAGTACGGACGACCTCACCGAGAGCGAGGTGGCCGCACTGAGAAAGGTCATCGACTCGGATTACAAGGTCGAGGGAGCCCTCAGAGCGGAGATCAACATCAACCGCAAGAGGCTCATGGACATCAAGTGCTACCGAGGTATCAGGCACAGAAGGGGACTGCCCGTCAGGGGTCAGAGAACCCACACCAACGCCCGTACCCGTAAGGGACCCAAGCGCGGGCACGGAAAAACCAGATAGGAGGTCAGTATGCCCAAGGGAAAAGTCACAAAGGGTAAGGGCCGGAAGTCTGGCAAAGCCCGCAAGGTTACGGATGTTCACGGCATTGCGCATGTGAAGTCCTCATTCAACAACACGATGATCACCATCACCGACCGTTCGGGAAATGTTCTCACATGGGCCAGCGGCGGAACCACCGGCGTAAAGGGCACCAGGAAGGGCACCGCCTTTGCATCCGGTCAGGCTGCTGTCCAGGTGGCTGAGAAGGCTCTCGAGGCAGGTCTTAAAAAAGTCGAGGTCTGGGTGCGCGGGCCGGGTTCTGGACGCGAGGCAGCAGTCAGGGCTCTTCAGTCAACAAGCCTCGAGGTTACTGCTATCAAGGACCAGACCCGGATACCGCATAACGGATGCCGTCCACCCAAGCGCAGACGTAGAGGGTAGACCGCAGGAAGTACAACCTCGGTCGCCAGCGGCCGGTGGAATACCCGGGTGACAATACCCCGGGGGGAGGACCAGATGGAATTCAAGAGTCTCTACCTTCCAGACATTGTGAAGTGGGATGTGGAGTCCCTGACCGACGAGTACGGCAAGCTTGAGGTAACACCTCTCGAGACTGGCTTCGGTCGTACGCTGGGCAATGCCCTCAGGAGGGTACTGCTTTCGTCACTTGAGGGTTCTGCTCCTGTATCGCTCGCCATCAAGGGCGTCAAGCATGAGTTCACGACGATATCACACGTGATGGAGGATGTTCCCGAAATAGTCCTCAATGTCAAATCACTCGTAATTCGTCATGATGGAGACCGACCGGGGACACTTACACTCAAGGCTTCCAAGGAGGGTACCTACACTGCTGGGAACCTTACTGGTGACAGCTTCCTTGAAGTGATGAACCCCGACCAGGAATTAGCCACTCTGAGCAAGGGCGGCAAACTCGCAATGGAGATCACCGTCGAGCGCGGCAAGGGATACATCCCAGTTGCTGAATGGGTGAACTACGGCCGGGACGATACGGATGGTATTATCCTGCTCGACGCATGGTTCTGCCCAGTAAGCAAGGTTAACTTCACTGTCCAGAGCGCCAGAGTGGGTGACAGGACCGATTATGATCACCTGATCATGGAAGTTCATACGAATGGCAGCATCTCTCCTAAGGATGCTGTTGATACTGCATGCGAGATACTCATCAAGCACTTCCAGCTCGTACTGAGTGGTATCGAACAGATAGAGGAACCCGAACCTGCTTTGATCTCAGACACAACCACGACTGAAGACACACCTATCGAGGAGACCGGTCTCCCTACCAGAGTCGTCAACATCCTCAAGGCTGGCGGTGTTTCCACACTGACGGAACTCACATCAATGACTGACAAGGAACTGCTGGACATCAGCGGTTTCGGAGGCTCTTCACTCCAGATCGTCGCTGACATGCTGGTGGAGAAGGGTCTTTCGACAGCCGGCTGACGACCAGCCCGCAGGAGAAGCGAAAATGCGCCACAGGAAAAAGACACCCAAGCTGGGCAGGAAGCCCGACGCCAGGAAGCGTATGCTCAGGAGCCTGGTTACATCTCTCATCCTCGAGGAGAGGATAACCACAAGCCAGGGCAAGGCGAAGGCAACCAGGAGCCAGGCGGAGAAGATCATTACTAAAGGACGGAATGACACGGTTCACTCCAGGAGACTCGTGGCAGGAGCCGTATACGGCAGTGAAGCCGTACGCAAGGTCTTCAACGTCCTCGGACCCAGATATGCTGACCGTCCCGGCGGCTACACCAGGATACTGAAGCTTGGACCCAGACGCGGAGACGCGGCAGAGGCCTGTATCCTCGAACTTGTCGACTCTCCCGGATCGATCATCGATCCCGTCAAAGACAAGAAGAAGCAATAGCACTGCATAGAGAAGCGCCTTGGAAAATATTGCCATACTGACGAGTGGGGGCGACGCCCCTGGAATGAACGCCTGCATAAGAGCCGTGGTGCGGACCGCCATCCACCACGGCCTTTGCGTTTACGGAGTTCAGAGCGGTTACGAGGGACTTATCGATGACCGGTTCAGAAGGCTGGGAACGACTGATGTCAGCAACATCGTACAACGGGGCGGCACAATCCTGCATTCAGCCCGCAGCACTCGCTTCCTTAGTACCGACGGCCGGGCAGAAGCTGCGGAGAATCTCTCTCGCAGGGGTATCGAGGGACTTGTTGTCATCGGCGGAGACGGAAGCTTCAGGGGTGCCGATCATCTCTCGCGGGAGCATGGCATAGCAATTGTCGGAGTTCCAGCCACGATAGACAATGATATCTGGGGCACTGACCTGACGATCGGCTTCGATACCGCAGTCAACACGGCGCTTGAGGCCGTAGACAAGGTCAGGGATACCGCTGCTGCGCACGACAGGCTCTTCATCATTGAAGTCATGGGACGTACGGCTGGTTTCATAGCGCTGCAGGTCGGTGTGGCTGGAGGAGCAGAGGATATCCTGATACCAGAGACACCCACCAACCTCCCGGCTATCTGCAGCCTTGTCAGGAGAAGAGTGGCGGAGGGTAGAACCTCTAACATTCTTGTCGTAGCCGAAGGGGATGAGGCGGGAAGCGCCTTTGAGATAGCATCGAAGATCGAGGAGCTGGCGGATCTCAAGAGCAGGGTAACTGTTCTTGGTCATGTTCAGCGAGGCGGTTCTCCTACCTCCGTCGACAGGGTGCTGGCCTCGAAGCTCGGATGGGGGGCCATTGATGCTCTCATGGATGGAGCCTGGCCATGTTTCGTCGGTGAGATGAACAGCATCGTCACGCGCCACCCGCTGGCGGATGCCTGGACCAATCGCAAGGAACTCGACCCCATGCTCCTGAATCTCGCATCCATCCTCACAAACTGAGGCCGGGCCTGAATTCTTCGATTATTGAAGAAATGAGGCCCGGCCTCAGAATTTGCTTCAGCAGCAGCAGCACCCCTTCTTCTCTCCAGCAGCCTTCTCCTTCATCGGCTTGCCGCAGCAGGAGAGGTCGACCGCTGAACCATCGCATGAGCAGCCTTTCGTAACAGTTATCTCGAGCGTGCAATCCTCGCAGTAGTAAACATCACCCTCATTCATCTTTCAGATCCTTTCGTTCGGTCCTTCACGAGCATTGAGAATGACCTGTCCCATGTTTTTTCGGCATCCTTTGAGAAAAGGCAGGCGGTGAACTCCCCGCTCCTCCTGTGGTAGGCTATGCACTCCTGGCATTTTCCATGCCTGGGGCATCCCGGATAAGTGCAGGCGCAGTCTCTGTTCTCGGGCACTGGTCTCCCTTCCTGCCGAATCCCATGTTCAGGCTGACGATGGTAACGTTAACACAATATCCTACCGGGTCAACAGGGAATGCGGGGCAGCAATGGTTCAGGCCGTGATATTCGATCTTGATGGAACGCTTCTGGACACGCTGACCGACATTCACTCAGTGGTTGCCGATGTTCTTGATATGAAGGGATTTTCAGGGAAGAGTATTGAGCAGGTCAGGATGGCCGTAGGCAGAGGAGTAACTCATCTTGCCAGATGCCTTCTTCCAGAGGGGACTCCAGAGCGTACTGTTGAGGAAACGGGGCAAATGATATCAGAGGTCTACGAGGAGAGAGGCAGTGTTCTCACCAGGCCATACGATGGTGTTGCCGAGATGCTAAGAATACTGACAAATGCAGGGATTCCTCTGGCCGTGCTGACAAACAAACCCCAGCCTCTTGCAGAGGAGGGAATAAACCGATACTTCCCGGATACCCCCTTCCGACTCGTGCGAGGAGTTCTTCCTGGCCTGCCGATCAAACCTCATCCTGATTCAGCTGCAGCAGTACTCGCAGTTCTTGGGAGTTCACCAGGAGAAACTGCACTGGTGGGGGACAGCGACATTGACATGAGAACGGCCTCTGCCGCAGGACTGCTTGCGGTCGGAGTATCATGGGGATTCAGGGACAGATCTCTTCTTTTAGAGCATGAAGCCCTGTTCGTAGCAGATCATCCCCGGGAGATATGTGAATACGTATTGAAGAATTGAGGCCCGGCCTGGATATTTGATTAAATCAAAAAATGAGGCCCGGCCTCAATATTTCACAAGTTCTTCTATTGTGAGATAGACATCGTACATCCTCGAATCCACCACTCTCCAGATATGTTATGAATGCAGTCTTGTTTCAAGTGCTGTCATCTTTCATACCTGGTTGCCTCTATCACCTCTCTCGTGCCTGGGTCGATGACAACCTGATATCCTTCTGCCCATAGACCTGGAGCTCCAGCTTCTTCTGCTTCTATCTTTGCGAAGTCGACAATCCAGCATGTGCGGGGCGCCTCGGGGGGGCCATACTGCTGGGAGTAGATCACTCTTATTCTGGTGGAATCGATGGTATTGGCAAACGGTTCATCCTCAAGGCACTCTCGGGCGATGCATATCGCATGGAATCCGGTTATGCTCGGCAAGGATCGAGTGGAATCTGAATCCACCACTGGTCAGTCATTCGAGCCGCATCCGATAAGCAGCAGCGATATCGCAAGATACATGCAGGCTTTTTAGATCATATCTCTCAACTTCGTTATCGCTTCAGTTCAGTGGATGGGTAATAAGCCAGAACAGTGTTGACATTCTGCTGTAACTGAATGTTGGAGAATTTATTCCGCTGCCGGCACTCCTGAAACGTCATGCGGCATTCTCTGGACACCGGAACACTCGCCCTCACGGAACATGACGATGACATTTTCTCCGTCCCATCGGTACACATGGTACGACTTGTTATCGTCTCTCTCGCTCACTGTGACCAACAGATCGTTCGATGCTATCATGGACATCAACTCATCCTCAGTGATGTCCAGGTGCAACTGATGGAATTCAGTGACATCGGAAAGGAATTCCAGTTCGACGGTACTTGCTTGCGAATTCCCGACGACATCTTCAACAGGAGTGCGCTCTGGGGGCTCCTCGATATGTTCTGTGCTACATCCGATTGGACAGAGCATCCAGAATACCAGTAAGACAGCGAGACACCTCACTTATATTTCCTCCGTTTCTCGCTTTCCATCAAGCGCTTTCGATCCCCGTGTAAATGCTCAATCAGGTAGGCGCCTGACTGATACGGTTCTCTACAAATACAGAGGAACGGTACAAATATTCCGCGAAGGAGATCTGAGATAACCTCAGTACTTCTGTAGACTCGCTCTACTGGAGTCCCTGTAGTTTGCTCCCACCACTGCCTCGACAGCTTCAGGAAGAGATTCGATCAGTAAGCCGGCAGTTGATTCCGGAGTGATCATCCGCTCTCCATCCAATTCCACGCAGATCCTACCAGCGGAGCGTAGGATGAAGCGCTCTCCACTCCAGGACTTCACCGAAGGATCATCAAGCAGTGTTCCATTGTAGATCCGCGGCAGATTCCGGATAAGCTTCCATCTGGAGATGGGTGTAACAATTGCCCCGTCCAGCCTTCCATCATCCGGTCTGGAGGAAGGAGAGAGCATCATTCCACCTCCGACATACGGGCACACGCCTACAGTGATGCTCAGATATCTGCCGCTGTAGACTTCATCTCCATCCATTTCAAGAGATCCCTCCCATAGAGGCATCCTTATCAGGGTAGACCCAAGCGCAAACACATAGGCGGCCTTGCGTAGAGGGAAGCGCTCCCTGTAGCGGATGGACCTCTGCAGCACATGGGCATCCAGGCCGATTCCGGCGGAGTTGATGAATGCGACTCCATCCATTTCCCTCTCCGCCTCGTCGAGGAAGGAGAATCGACCTGCGTCCAGGATAGCGGTTCTTCCAGCGACAATGGCCTCGATAGCTGCTTCTGCACTCCGCGTGCAGAGTGTTCTGCTCCAGTCGTTGCCATTCCCTGCGGGGATGACTGCAATCGGGATACTTTGCCCTGAGCGAATGAGCTCCCGCGCGGCGTGGCTCGCAGTTCCATCACCCCCGAGTACAACTATCCCGGTGAATCCGTTTTCTGCTGCCGAACCGGCCAGATCCGACAGATGCTGCGAATCCCTGGAGAACACGATCTGATTTGAAATACGGGCTTCCTGCAGAAGCCGACTGACCTCTGAGGACAGATTTACCGCCCTACCCGTGCCGGCACAGGGATTGACAAGAAGGAGCCAGTTGCCGCTCAGATCAGAAACCCAGGTAAGACCCGACCTTTAGGACAGGTCCTGAGAAATCGAGGGTGAAGCCGTCGGCTTCTTCACCATCAAGTGTGACGCTGTTGAATCTGTATCCGGCTTCCAGAGCGAATTTGAGCGGTATACAGCCCAGAGTGGTGGATGACTCCTGATCCACTCTGATCGATGTCACCAGGCCAAGGCCGCTGCCCTTGCCCAGTGTTGAGGTGTTCGGTGAATCCAGCTGCCGCCGGACAGAGGTGTATACCGGGCCGGCACCGATTGAGAGAGAGACCGAGCTGCCTCTTGTCAGCACATAGTAGGCCTGAGCCTCAATCGAGAGCGCCTGATCATCGAGGTCCACGACCTCCTCCTCCGGTCCGAACAGGAAGCCTATGCCGCCTGTACAGATACCCAGGAGGATATAGCTCAGGGGATCGTACTCATCCTCGTATGCTCCATGGAGCCGAAGGACTCCCACACTTCCACGCACCCTGACCTTCCGTCCGATATCTCCGAGAAACTCGATGGATCCACCCCAGGCCACCGTTCCCAGATCCAGTTCCAGTCCCGCCTCGCTGTTCATTCCTGCAAAATCCTTCTCGTCCTGCATCGAGGGAAATGAGGCGATGAAACAGGGACCGAATCTGAAGCCAGGTGAGAAGGTGTCGTGTTCCTCTTCCTGTATCTCCGGCTGTCCGAGGGCACAGAGAAGGAGCATGAGGGCGATCAACTGGACACCTCGTACATCTTCGTTTCCAGAAGCAGATCATCGATCTTCACTCTGATGTAGTAGAGACCATTCTCAACTCTCTCTTCGTCAGTGTCCATCAGATCCCAGGATGAACTGTGCTGTCCTGATCCCTGCTGTTCGCTGGAGACCAGAGTTCGGATACTGCTCATGTAGCAGTTGAGAACTGTTATATCCACGACTCCCGCTTCCGGCAGGTTGTATGAGAAATCAAATCCACTTGTGACCTGCTCAAAGGGGAAGGTCGCATCCGTACAGCCGGACAGCACCAGAATCCCTGCAGTCACTACGAAGAGCAGAGCGCTTTTCATCAGTCCTCCTTCCGGGTAAATTTCATTGAATACTTATCATATGCACTGATCCTGCCAGGGGGGAGAGTCGATGGAAGACATGAGTCCTGCGGGATGGATAAGGAAACGCTTCCCCGGCCTGGCAGATGTTACTGACGATGAACTGAACCATGCTGCCGAGAAGCCTTCGGATTCAGTCTATACATCCATGGATAGCGTGACAGAGATCATCCTTCATCACTCAGCCACACCCGATGGATCGGTTGAAGCCTTCAGATCTCTTCACCGGGCGATCAATGGATGGGCGGATGTCGGCTATCATTATGTGATCGGTAATGGTACGCTCTCCGGGGACGGAGAGATTCAGAAGGGAAGACCTGAGTGGGCTGTTGGCGCTCATACGCGTGGCCATAACCATTCCAGCATAGGGATCTGCCTCGTCGGGGACTTCACTTCAAGTCCTCCGACCGCTACGCAGATAGAGGCTCTACGTCTTCTCCTTCTGGAGTTGATGAGCAGATATGAGCTTCACCCCTCCGACATAATGCAGCACAGGGATATGTCCGGCTGTGAAACGGAATGTCCGGGGATGGACCTGATTCCTTCCCTGGGCCTGCTGGAATGATGCGCCGGTCCTTGTCAAATCCATCCATGTTTTGTATATAGGCGCTCTCAAGAAGGGACCGAATTAATATGATTACTGTTCTTACTCTAGCGCACTTCGTGATCTGTGTACTGCTTATTGCGGTGGTGCTGCTTCAGAAGTCCAAGGGCGATGGCCTGTCCGGTGCTTTTGGAGGAGGCGGTGCCCTGACAGCTTCTTTCGGTAACAGGGGCGCAGCTACGATGCTCTCCAAGGCGACCACGATACTTGCAGTTCTTTTTATGGCCACATCCTTCCTTCTAGCT
>JAOZQW010000505.1 GCA_029932015.1 Candidatus Fermentibacteraceae bacterium | reverse complement strand
GTAGCCCTCAGGTACTTCAATGTATTCGGTCCCTTCCAGGATCCTGACAGTCCCTATTCCGCCGTGATCCCGCTCTTCGTCAAAATGATCAGAGAAGGCGGGTGTCCGATCATCAATGGTTCCGGGGAACAATCGAGGGATTTCACCTATATCGCCAATGTTGTTCATGCCAACCTGCTTGCAGCAAATGCGCCTGAGGCTTCCGGAATGGTGATGAACGTTGCATGCGGTGACAGCATAACTGTGAACAGGCTTGCCTCGGACATAGCGAAACTGATGGGGATGGAGGAAGTCGTTCCAGTTCACGCTCCTCCCAGACCCGGTGATGTCATGCACAGCAGAGCCGATATCTCTCTTGCTGACAGGATCATTGGCTACCGACCCGTGGTCTCTTTCGAACAGGGGCTCAGGCAAACGGTTGAGTTCCTGACGTCAGAAGCCTGAACCGCAGACTGAACGACTGAGGGAAATGCTACCCGGAAACGGACAACTCCTGATATGTGACGGAGCTATCGGAGAGTATCTATTCTCCCTTGGTTTCCCTTCTTCCTACCTCGCCTGCGAGGCTGTTGTCCGTGCACCGGAGATTCTCGCAAGCGTTCACAGAGAGTACGCTGAGGCCGGAGCACAGGTACTTACAACAAACACTTTCGATGCAAACATCTTCAAGCTGGATGCAAGAGGTCTCGCGGACGACTGCGTGAATATCAACCGCAATGCGGTCTCTCTGGCCCGTCGAAACAAGGGTGTCCTCGTGGCCGGTTCGATCGGCTCTCTCAGCCAGGCCTACTCATTCAGACCAGCGATCAGAGATCCCAAGACCCTGCGGCAGGTATTCGCTCCACAGGTTGAAGGACTCATAGAAGGGGGTATTGACCTTCTCCTCCTCGAGACGCAGGTCGATCCTGAACAGGCCAGGCTCATCCTGAATGTGATACGCTCTTACTCCACGGATATCCCCGTAGCAGTCAGCTTTACCTTCGGACCGGATCTTCTCACCCCTTCAGGATTCTCCATCGAGGACTGTGTGGAGACTTTCAGGGGCACACATATCGACATGCTTGGAGCCAATCATGGAGTCGGTCCACTTCAGTTCATGGAGGTGTACAGGAGACTGAGAGCCTCGTCTCCATTCCAGATCACGCTCGAACCGAATTCAGGAATGGGCAAGTATACTGATGGCGCTTTTGTCTTCCCCACTAATCCCGATCATTATGCAAAATGCATGTCTTCCTGTGCTGAGGAAGGAACCGCTATGATCGGCGGCTGCTGTGGAACAACTCCCGATTTCATCAGGCATCTGGTCTCGAGATTGAAAGATACCGATTCCCAGGCAGTTACA
>JAOZQW010000201.1 GCA_029932015.1 Candidatus Fermentibacteraceae bacterium | reverse complement strand
TGTCTCCGGTACGGTGACCCAGACGGACTGGAGCGGCGGGTCGGGCACCTACGGGCCGGTAACCGAATGGGGAGACCTGTTCCATCTTGCGGACAACGTTTCCTATCCGGGTGGAATTTATCCCTCACCGGTAATGACATATATGGACATCCCAGACGGAGCAGGAGTGAGTGTCCAGGCGGTTGATCTGGACCTCGATGGCAATCCCGATCTGCTGACTGCCTGGGGAGGTCCGACGTACTGGCTCAACGTGGACGGCTCGGGTACCACATGGATCATGCACGCGCTCGGGAGCGCGAGCGGGGATGTGTGGGATGCCCGTGCCGCAGACATTAACGGTGATAGCATCCCCGATATTGCATTGGTCGACCGGGACGGTGACCGCATTGTCTGGTGGGAAAACTCTGACACAGCTCCCGGGGTGTACTGGACCATGCACACGGTCGACACTGTTTTTGAGAGTCCGTATCAGGTAGTGCCGACGGATGTCGACAGGGATGGTGATCTGGATCTCGTCTGCTCATCACACAACGACGATGGAATCGCATGGTGGAGCAATCTCGACGGCATCGGGACCAGCTGGCAGAGGATGGATATCGATACCGGGTTCAAGGCTGTCAACACGCTGGAGATGGCTGACGTAGACGGCGACGGGGACCTGGATGCTGTCGCGGGAAGCTGGTACCTGGACGAGGTCGCCTGGTGGGAGAACAGTGCCAGTTCCCCCTGGACCAGACACGACATCACCACCGACCTGAATCGTCCCGAGGGTATCCAGGCTCTCGACATGGACAACGATGGTGACGTGGATGTGGTCACCGGTTCATGGGACGGGATCCACGACTGGGAGAACACTGACGGGACCGGTCTCAACTGGCTGTCCAGTGTAATCGACGAAGATTATCAGGCTAGAAGCGTATATTGTGGAGATCTTGATCTGGACGGGGACATCGATGTTCTTGGTACGGGGGTCGGCGAGTTTGGAGAGGACGGGCTTACCCTATGGGAGAACCGTGGAACGGGTGCTGAATGGTTCGATCAACATTACCACTACGATGATGACTTCTCTGCATCGTGCATCGCCGACTTCGACGGGGACGGTCTGCTCGATATAGCCACTGCGAGCTACGCAGGTCCGATGCTCTGGTGGAGGAATGAGGGTATTCGAGAGGGAACTCTGGAATCCTCCGTGCTGAACACCGGAACCAGCCCGGCGTGGGGCTCCATCGACTGGAATGCGGTAGTACCCGCAGGAAGCGACGTTGTCTTCAGGATACGGGCATCATCGAACTACACTGACATGGGGGAGTGGTCGGAGGAGATAGAGAGTCCGGGCTGGATATCCGCCTACCTGGAGGATGGCGATCGGTACGTTCAGTACATGGTACATCTGAGTGGCAGCATAGAGCAGACGCCTGTGCTGGAGGATGTGACCGTCTCCTGGGATCAGACCGGGATCGAGGAACCCGCACCGGACAGGTTCTACTTCGAGGTCTTCCCGAATCCGGCGATAGGATTCGCGTCCGTAACCCTCCATGCTCCATCTTCGCTGGCAGCCTCTGTTCGCATTGTCGATATGGCAGGACGTACGGTTCATTCCGGGGTCATTGAGGCTGACAGACCGTGTACGCTGGAGATCGACCTCCCCGAGATGATGCCGGGGATCTATTTCGCGGTACTGGACACCGGAGCGGAGACTTTCGCGGACCGCTTCGTGATAGTGAGGTGACGGGATGAACATGAGATCCTTCGAAAGTCGACTCCGGTTCACGATGACCCTGCTGCTTCTCTCGCTGGTGACCGTGGTCGGATGCGTCGAGACCACTGACGTACAGGCGCCGGAAGAGATACCGGTTTCCAGTACGTTCGAGGCGCAGGTTACGGCTACGGTGACGAGCGGACAGGAGGAAGTGATTTACGGATGGGTAGCGATAATGCTCCCCAACGGATGGGCATCTATCGGTGGAGAGTTCGAGGGGCCAGGAACGACCGGTACTCTCCATCCGGCAGTCGGAGATACGCTTTATATCCTGGAGGAGTATATCGATGGCGACCACCCCAGTCCTCCATGGGGATACTGGGCATACATGATCGCTGATGGCCCCCTGCAGGGGGCATTGGGATCCGTTTGGACTGCTACCGTCACCATCCAGAACGACGAGATGGAGGGAGTAGTGGTCCTCGAGTTCCTTACAGGCGTCGTGGATACCGATGTCTTCTGGGACGAACCTCTCTTCCCATGCACCCTCACAGTCCTCCCGGAAGCACTTTCTCAGACTTCCTGGGGGGGCATCAAGGCCGGCTTCGAGACAGATTGACCATAGATGTGATGCAATCGAGGGAGGAACTGACCAAGTAGGAACGCTGCGAGGGGGAGAGGTATGAGAGCGACAACACTACTGCTTTCCGTGTGCTGTGCTGTAGTGGTCTCCGGTACGGCGACCCAGACCGACTGGAGCGGCGGTGCTGGTATACTGGGACCGGTGTCCGACTGGGCGACTGTCTACCATGGCGGGAGCAATGCAGATGCAACATCCATCCCTGGATTCGTGTCCCTTCTTCCTTTCGGCTGGGCGCAGCCATCGATGCACTACGTCGACCATTACTATCCATACGGCGGCTGCATCGAGACGGCGGACCTGGATGGTGATGGTGATATTGATGTTGTATGCGGTTCCGAATTGAATGACCGGATCGACTGGTGGGAGAACAGTGATACACAGCCCGGTACATTCGTAGTACAGCATACGCTGGACTCAAGTGTGGATGTGCCTACCTCCCTGTTCTGCGTCGATCTGGATGCTGACGGGGATGCTGATGTGCTTGGAACCACATCGGGAGGGAGTTCAGACGGCATCGTCGCCTGGTGGGAGAACAACGGAACCGGCTCCGGCTGGACGCGACATACCTTAGTGTCCAATCTGCATGGCGGAGACGGCATTCATGCGGCAGATGTGGATGGTGATGGGGACTTAGATATCTCTGCTGCCGATATGTGGAATGAGGATCTCCTCTGGTTCGAGAACCTCGACAGTATAGGCACAAGCTGGGCGAGGCATGTAGTTTTCGGATCGTACGACAAACCCTCCTCTACATACCTCGGTGACATCGACGGTGACGGTGACACCGACTTCCTGGCAGGTGGATTCGGAGGAGTGGGATGGTTCGAGAACACGGACGGAGTCGGGAGTCCTCCGTGGACCGAGCACATCGTTGATGTGAATTTCGACTTCGCCATAGATCTGACCGCTCTCGATTTCGATGGCGATGGGGATTCGGATATCCTCGGTGCCGCATATTCCGGAAATGCGCTTGCCTGGTGGGAGAACATGGATGGAAGCGGAGGTTCTTTCTCCCGGCACGATATAGCTACTGGGTACGGGGCTCCCGGTTCAGCAGGAGTGGCGGATTTCGACCTGGACGGTGATCTCGATGTCGTCAGCGAGAGCTTCGACGAGGACAACGTGACAATCTGGGAGAACCTGGACGGCCTGGGAACACTCTGGAGAAAGAACATCATCGAACCGTCCTATCTCAATCCAGGAGAGGCCTGCGCTGCGGATCTGGACGGCGACGGGGATCCCGATGCGATCTGCTCCGCGTACACCGCGGGTGAGATCCGATGGTGGGAGGTCTGCGGCGAACCGGTGTCGGGTTTCATCGAGTCCAGCATCCTCGACCTGGGGGAGGATCCACTCTGGGGAGCTATCGATCTTGGAACCGGATGGGAGGGTGAGTTCCTCGTGCAGGTCCGCGCATCGGACGATCCGGAGAACATGGGGGAATGGTCCGACTCGCTGTCGTTTCCGTTGAACCTCGGGGGGATTCTGACGGACGGCGACAGCTACTTCCAGTACATCGTCATCCTTATGGAAGAGAGCTCCTCTCCAGCAGTACTGGCGGACGTCTTCCTGAACTGGAACCTCACAGGATGCGAAGAAGGTGGAGGGACGACGACCACCGACCTCGAGATCTTCCCGAATCCCTCCCGGATGTCGACCAGCATCCATTACTCGGTTACGGGGATTGGTGCTGCAGAGGTTTCGATCTTCGATCTGGCAGGAAGACTGGTTCTTGCCATGGAACCAGAGACTGACCCGGATGGAAATGGAAATTTCATAGTGACCGGACTCCAGCCGGGAATCTACTTCTGCAGGCTGGAAGCTGGGGAGATTGAGCTAAATGAGAGTTTCGTGATTCTGGACTAGTCAACTATCGATGTAGAGTGGAGGACCTGACAAAGGGATACCTAGGCATCAGGGAAACGGAACTCCCTGAACTTCTCCCGTGTGGACAGACAGGTACAGGAGGAGCTCTCAGAGGATTGATCCTTTCGGCGTGGCTCTCAGGATACGCTGCTGAATACGAATATCCCGAGCCATACTCCCAGTCCGCACAATATGACCTGCAGCAGAAGCGAAGCGCTCCACGAGAGCTGATGAGGTTGCTCTGTAGGCGGCGCATACTCACTGTCGAGTGCATTCCTCCGTGCATTCAGTGATCTGAAGAAGGACCGCAGCACGAAGATCAGCGGCAGGAGTCCCATCGGGAGAAATACGACGGCACAGGTTATCCAGCCCACCGCAAGTTGACCTCCCATACCAATGCCGAAGCCGTACTGCAGGAAATTCCAGCCCAGCGAAGTGAAGAGAGCTGACCATGAAAGGGCCATGATATTCGGTCCATTGATCCGAAGGGCACTGAAGATGGATGCAAATATCGAAATGACCATCAGCAGAACAGCGACTGGCATCAGCCATACCCAGTCAGGAGCAGGATGCGCGATCTCATAAGGTCCGCCGGATGCTACGAAGC
>JAOZQW010000200.1 GCA_029932015.1 Candidatus Fermentibacteraceae bacterium | reverse complement strand
GTCCGGCTTCCGCGGTGAGGCTGCCGGCAACCGGCTCCTCAAATTCAAGGGGCATGGAGCCAAAGGCAACTCCGGGATGATCAAGGACAAAAACGGGTTCGGTGTCGGTTCCCGTCAGCGCAACTGTCATAATGGTCATGAACAGGAGCATATCTTCTCGTCTCCTTGTCTGTGGTATACTGGCAAGCTCTTTTCCTTCAGCATAGAATAGAAGAGTTGTCCACTCTGTCAACGATTGGAGATATCCCGCATGGAGGACTCCTCCCGCCCGAAGCTTCTTCTCGTAGAAGATGACGAGTCACTTGCTTCTCTACTCGCCGAGTACCTCGAACGGCACGGGTTTCTAGTCGAAACGCTTGCGCGCGGTTCCAGTGCGGTCAAGGTCGTCCTGGAAAGGAAGCCTGATCTGGTCATTCTGGACCTGATGCTGCCTGATGCAAGCGGTCTGGATATCTGCCGGGACCTCCGTGGGTCATGGCGGGGTCCCATCCTGATGCTCACCGCCATGAAGGATGACGCTGACGTGATCGTAGGCCTCGAAATGGGTGCTGATGATTATGTGGGCAAACCGGTGACGCCCAGAGTACTCCTTGCAAGGATAAGAGCGCTCCTCAGGCGGGGTTCTGCCGATGCTGAGGCCGAGACCATCAGGAGGGGAGATCTTGTCATTGACGTCCCTTCCCGGCGTGTGATGAAAGCCGGCCGGTCTCTAGACCTGACCACCACGGAATTTGATCTGCTTGTAATCCTGGCAAGGAGAGCGGGAAGGGTGCAGGAGCGGAGCAGGCTCGTAGAGGAGCTGAGAGGCATTGATTTTCATTCGTTCGACCGGTCTGTCGATGTGATCATCTCCAGGCTCCGCAAGAAACTCGCCGGTCCCGCAGGCGGGGGCAGGATGATAAGAACGGTCAGGGGTGTGGGCTACCTGATGACGCAGGATGGAGAAGACAGATGACACGGCTGTTCTGGAAGGTCTACCTGCCTCTTGCTCTCTGTGTTGTTATGACCCTCATCCTCTCAGTCTTCGCTTTATTCAAAATAATACCGGCTCAGATCAACTCCTACAGAAGAAGCGTAGAGCATTTTACGGAATATCTCCTGTCGACACCTTCTCTGGAGCGGGAGGATATACTCGCCAGAGCGGATGAACTCGATCTCGACATAAGGGTTGAGCCGGCTGGAAGCAGGCCAATGGGCATGCGTCCGCCAAGCGAGGGCTTCGCACGGCTCCCGAGGCTCCCCATGAACTTTCCCTGGGTCATTGAGGTCTCCATCTCTCCGCAGGGAGGGGCCGGCGGATTTATCCGGCGAGGTTTCTGGCTCATTCTTCTTCTGCTGCTGCTTACCGAAGGATTCGTCCTGTATCTGGCGTTGTGGCCGGTCAGAAAGAGACTTGCCAGGCTCAGCTGGGCAACATCCGAATTCGGCTCAGGCAACCTGGGTGTAAGGCTGCAGGATCGCAGCGGGGGAGATTTCATCGATTCGCTGGGAAGAACATTCAACGGCATGGCCGGGGAGATAGAGACTCTTGTGGCTTCGCACGGAGAGCTGCTTGGGATTGTGGCCCATGAACTCCGTACTCCCCTGGCACGAATGCGATTCGCTCTTGAGATGATTAGAGAGGATGCAGAAGGCGAAGAGCATCCGAAACT
This sequence comes from Candidatus Fermentibacteraceae bacterium, assembly GCA_029932015.1. Taxonomy (GTDB): domain Bacteria; phylum Fermentibacterota; class Fermentibacteria; order Fermentibacterales; family JCC-6; genus JAOZQW01. The sequence goes on along the minus strand of JAOZQW010000200.1, from coordinate 3,169 downwards.
TGATCGTATGGAGAAAGATCTGGTATCGCTCGATCTGCTGGTCACTGAACTTCTGACGTTCAATCGTCTGTCGAGGAAGGAAGACATCTCCAGAGAGAAGGTCGACCTTGCCTCTGTCTGCAGGGAACTGGTGGATGCCGAGTCATGGAGCCGCGGGGATATTTCGGTGACTGTATCAGGCGACGGGGTCTATGGAGGTGACAGGACTCTCCTGGGGCGAGCGCTGGGCAACCTCATACGTAATGCGGTATTCCATTCGACATCAAAGGTGGAAGTCACGATCAAACCCTTCCCAGGGGGGGGATTCAGCGTCTCGGTGGCTGATGACGGCCCCGGCTTCGACCCCGCTTTGCGGGACCGCCTTGGAGAACCCTTTGTGAAAGGGGCTTCAAGCAGCGGCGCAGGTCTGGGTCTCGCCATGACAAGACGAATAGCACTTCTTCATGGCGGAAGACTGGAGTTTAATAAGAGTCCTGAACTCGGTGGAGCGGAAGTCAACCTCATCCTTTGACAGACGGCCAGCTTCCCGGGGAACATGCAACTCTCTGCGTATCCCCCATAACGAGGAAGGGCGGGGAGATCATCCCCGCCCTTCATGTATCCTATCCCTGCCGGACTGCTACTTCTTCTTCTTCAGCCTGGCATGCCAGTCAACAAGTATCGGACTGGCTATGAAGATGGATGAGTATGTACCGACTACTATGCCTATCATCAGAGTCAGGGCGAACTTGGAGAGCATCCCCCCTGATATGATGAAGAGTATGAAGGCGGCCATAAAGGTGGTCAGGGAGGTTATCACCGTCCTGCTGAGCACCTCATTGATGCTGATGTTCACAGTCTCTGCCAGGGTCTTGCCCTTCCTGAGTCTGCGATCCTCCCTTATCCGGTCGAATACAACGATGGTGTCGTTGATCGAGTAACCTACAATGGTCAGGATCGCCGCGATGATGGTCAGCGAGATATCCATCCTGATGAGCGCCAGTATTCCCACAGTTATGATGGTGTCATGGGCAAGGGCAGCAACAGCGGCCACTCCCCATTTGAACTGGAATCTGTACCACACATAGAAGATGATGAAGACCATGGCTATGATGATCGAGTCGATCGCTCTGGTCTTGAGTTCCTCGCCCACTCTCGGGCCGATCTGCTTGATGAAGGAGAGACCTTCCTCTTCCTCATCGAACTCCATCGGAGTACAGCCGGTCGTCTCAAGGGCGGTATAGACAACGTCCTTGTCCACCTCTGATGTCCGCACAACATAGGCCGCGGCACCCTCTCCCTGGTAATCCATCAACCTCTGGACCTGGACATCTTCCAGTCCCGAATCGACCAGGGTGTTCCTCAGGTCCTCGGTCCCGTAATCTGTCATACTCACCACATTGGTCTCTAGACCACCGGTGAAGTCGATGGAGAGATTCAGGCCACCGTTGATGAAGAATGCAAGGACTCCGATGAGAATGACCCCAGCGGAGATAAGGTAGGTCTTCTTGCGCATCCCCACGAAATCAAAGTGCTTGTCTCTCATCAGTGACCATTTACCGAGGCTCAGGTTGCTCCGCTTCCTGTTCTTCAGCAGCAGTCCGATGGCCGCTCTAGAGAAGACCAGAGAACAGAACATGCTGGCGAGAATACCCACTGATAGCGTAACGGCAAATCCCTTGATGGGACCTGTGCCGAACCGGTAGAGGACAAGCGCTGTTATCAGTGTCGTCAGGTTGGCGTCCATGATGGTCACGAATGCGCGTGAGTAGCCCGCCTTAACTGCAGCACGGATACTCTTGCCGGACCGCTTCTCCTCCTTGATGCGCTCATAAATGAGCACGCTGGCATCCACTGCCATACCAATGGTGAGGATAATGCCTGCAATACCTGGCAGGGTCAGCGTGGCGTTCAGTCCTGTCATGCCCAGCCGTGCCAGCGGACCGGGGAAGCATAGAACTGCCATGATGAGGAGCATATCGAAAACGAGTGCCAGAATCGCAATGACTCCACCAGTACCGTAGTAGATGATGATGAAGGCAGCTACAAAGAGAATGGCGACCAGTCCGGCGATCATGCCCCTGTTGATGGACTGCTGTCCGAGGCTGGGGCCGATCGTCTGTTCCTCGGCGATGACCAGCTCGGCGGGAAGCGACCCGGCCTTGAGGACAAGCCTGAGGTCTCTGGCCTCTTCCGTGGTGAATCCGCCTGAGAGCCGTGTGCCCGAACCTGATATCCTCTCGCGGATGGTGGCTGCAGAATAGACGGTTCCATCGAGAACGATAGCAACCCTCTGGTCCACATTGTCTCCGGTGATCCGCTCCCAGTTCCTGGCGCCATCCGAGTCAAACTCGAGAATGAGGTATGGATTCCGCGACATGCTCTGCTCGGAGCCCATTTTGATCCGGACATCGGTAAGATTGGCACCGGTGACCATGTATTCGTCATACTGCTGGTCAATCTGTCTGTCCCAGCCAATGGTCATGTCTCTTGGGACCATGTAGAGGGCTCTGTAAGAGCCGTAGTCTGTCTCCTCCTGCCTTCCGAAGGCGAACTTCAGGTTGGCGTTCAGGAGGACGGAGTCAACATCGGCCCTGTTGAGAATGTCATTCAGCTGATCCATGTCCTCGCCGGTTCTGACGATCCAGTCCCCCGGGGCTACTCCGAGTGAGGATCTGGCCAGATCTTCAGATGCGAGTTCTATGAGGCTCCCCATCGATCCGGGACGATCCTGTTCGGGGATATCGAGGCTCGGGGAGTCCTGCTCAATCTGCTCAGGCTCCGGCAGGACGAATCCCTCCGGAAGCGCAGGAGCTGAGATGGAATCTGCGGTTTCCTCGACTGGCTCCGACGCATCGGCGACGATATCCGCTTCCTGCTGTCCTCCGATAAGACTGTCAAGCGGAAGTGGTTCTGCATCTGCTACAGCTCCGGTGATGAGCCCGTCGATATCTCTGATGGCCTGTACACTGGATGGAGTAGGATGCTCCTCGGTCGGATAGGCGACCAGCTTGAATTCGAGATGGGCCTGTCTCTCGACGATGGCCCTGGCTCTGGCCGGATCCCTCACGCCGGGGAGCTGGATGACTATCCTGTCGTCCCCCTGCTTCGTGATGGATGGCTCCGACACACCGAATTCGTCTATTCTGTTTCTGATGACCTCAAGAGCCTGGTCAATTGCTTCGTCGGT
>JAOZQW010000199.1 GCA_029932015.1 Candidatus Fermentibacteraceae bacterium | reverse complement strand
TCAACCCTGTACGGCATGACCTCCTCCTAATCACGGGGAATATTGATCAAGTAAAGAGAGTTTGACGATTCAAATAGCAAACCGTTCCCATCCGGTGTTTCGCGAATGGATGCCCAGGGACCGAGATATCCATCCAGACCGTCGATAGTGTCCGCATCGGCCACGTCAAATGTCTCCCAGTTTATCTTCCCGCACAGGACCGGCGCCTGATATGAGTCGATACTGAAGAGATAGCTACCGTCCGAGAGCCTTCCGTAGATCAGGATGTCCTCTGCGGGATTGTGCACTTCTCTTCCATCGGCGTACCTGAGGATCTGTGAATCATCCTTCCATGCAAGACCTGCATCCGGAAGTACCCAGGTTGAAATGATATCGGCATTATCCCCTGCGGCGCTCTCGAGAAGAACCTCCTGGGTTGTTATATCAACGATGACATTCGGCGGGTATGCCCCGGCAGCAGTAAGGTCCGACCAGGGATTGGCATAGTACCCGTCCCCCAGTACGGCGCCATTTCCGCCACTTCGTTCACCGCTCAAGACATCTATGATGAAACCCTCAATTTCGGGACCGTCATCCCCGCTCCAGTAGGCCATGTAATCAGCTGGGTTCGGAAGGCACCCCAGGATAGGCTGACCGTAGATGTATTCTGAATCCATCGTGAAGTCGAAGTTCGGCCCTCCCCCCACTTCAAAGACGAGAGCAAGCATCCTGCAGTCAGAACCATCCGTGGATGCAACCAGGACAGTTATGGGACCTGGAGTGTACATCTCTGCATTCTGGAGATCGTCCGGTACCGAGACCTGCTGTCCGAAACATATGAGTGAGCCGTCCTGACTCCCTTTGATGAAGGATATCTGGCCCGGCCTTGCCCAGCCTGCTTCCTCCGGGCTCCAGTCCATATCGAGGGGTTCAACTGACATGGGATCCCCGATATCGACCCGACAGAGATCGCCATCGTGATCAATGAAGAGCACCAGGCCTGATTCCAGCAGCACGAAACCCGTGAAGTAAGGTGAAAGTGAATCAGCAAGCAGCAACGGTCGCTCAGCATTTACGCACATCGCGGTGAGGAGTATCAAGCCTGTTATCATCAGTCTCATCTCCTACCTCCCTCCAGAGATGGGATTCTGACCATACAAACCGGTCCATTCAGTGCACACTCGGGATAGCCTCGGGAGTGACAGCCATTCACCAAGAACTCTTACTCCCAGGATGCGATCCCATCGATGATCGACCCATGATCCAGACTATCTCCTGGATCAGAGCATTCCAGTGTATACGTCTCGGCAGCGCATGTATGTGTATAGAACATATCTGTTTCCGGACAGCGGAGATCAACTGCATCCTCGAGGATACCCGATGTGGCAAGTCCATGTGGTAATGCGTAATTCCCTCTTTCAGCGAAGTACATATCCTCAGCGGATGCAAGAGTCCTCATCTGCGTCCTGCAAATATCCGCGCTGCTTCCGATCGCGTTGGAGTCTGCAGATCCAGTATGGATCGACTCGTCTTCAGGAGCATCAGTCCTGATCGAATCCGGCACTGCCATCACGGAGGTGTCCTGGGATCCATCAGTCCCGTCTGAGTCCGATTCCGCTCCTCCTCCACAGGCACAAAGCAGTCCAATGATCAGCAATCCTGCAATAGTTTTCATCATCTCATCCCCCCAATTCGTTCTCACTACTGTTAGTACAAATGCTGATCCACTGCAGCAACAGCTCAGGCAAAGCTGAGAGAATCCGTTCCAGAGCCGCTAGCGATTCACCTCCGGGAACACCAATTCCAATGCAGCTTCAATATCCTCCAGATGCTCAAAGGTCTGGAGTTTCTCCTCGAGATCGAAGGCTTCCACCATAGAATCCTCTGCCCCATATCGGAAGGCATTGATATCGATACCCCTTCCCTCCAGGGCATCGAACACTCTCTCCACATTCTCATGGCTGTCATCCACGAACACAACTGCGGGAAAGTACTCTGGGCAGTGGGCGAGAAGGATAAGGAGCATGGCGCCCTTATGCTGTCCGGCCACCATGAGCACACCGTCCTCATAACGGATCTCCCTCGGAGCGTTGAGCCCGAACCCGGTGAACTCCTCCTCAGTCAGTCCACAGAGCAGCAATTCATCCATGGAGTAAGGCAGGTGCACTCCACGGAACTCCGGGTCTACTCCCGGCTGTCCTGCAGCGAAACTGAATCCTGCTTCACTCAGTTCACGCTGTGTTGCATCGTTGAACGTCGGTTCCCTGGAGGTCAGAACGAGCGTGGAATGACCATCGTCGTGCCACTGATTGATAAGTTGCGGGAGTAACTCCTCGGTCAGATGCATGCGTCCGAGAAAGTAGATGAGCCCCTGGAGGTCCAGCAGTCCACTGAAATCCTCAGCCGCACGGAAGGGGGAATCGGAATTAACGTTTATGAGACTGTCCTGCCATGTGAACCAGCTGGGCGTGCCAAGTGAACGGTCGGAGACAAGAAGCGTGTTGTCGATATCAAAGACCAGCAGTACTTCTTCAGCGCCATACACCGCAGTCAGGCTGTCCACATGCCAGGCAACCTCTTCAAAACCTGCAACTTCGAATACTCCTGATGCCGTGACCGAGCCTGCCAGCAGTAAAACAGGGAGAGATAACAACAGCGCGGTGAGACTGGCTTGTCTCTGCATAGAATTTCCCTTCACTTCGCTACAGGATACTTCCGATACTTTCATTGTCGGCAGTATCATCGTCACCTTCAGGACTGTCAACGGATATTGCATGGGACTCAGTGAGTTGTGATTTCATGGAATGCAGCATCTTTCACATGGAAGTGCTGGATGCAGTTTGCTCTAAATCCTGCCATCCCTCTGAAGGAATATCGGAGTCATTCTCAAAGGCAAGCGGTAATATCAGGTATTCCCACTGGACATAATGCATGAGAATAACAATAAGTATTTAGTTGTATGTAGAAGATGATAACGTAAGCGTGGTGAAAGTACGATGAATGTTTCTCTGATCCTTGCACTCATTGCTGCCCCTCCCATGGTTACTTGGACAGCCCAGCTGGAGCATGATTTCATAGCAGTGGAGAATCTCGGTGATATCAATGCTGACGGCACTGACGATCTTGCTGCTTCACCCGGGCTGGGTGGATCTGAGGGTCTCTACTGTCTGGACGGACTCACCGGCAGCACGATCTGGTTCAATCCCGCCATCCCGGCGATCAGATACTCTGGAGCACTGATTTCAATCCCTGACATCAACGGTGATGATATATCTGATCTAGGATTGGCCACTGGATGGGGAACCAGTCCCCTGAATGATCACATCATCACGGTATCAGGTGCGGATGGTGCCATCATCTGGACATTGAATGTGCATCTTCCCGTGTATTCCCTCAGCTACTCAACTGGTCCTCCGGAGAGCTATCCTGCTCTGCATGCATCGATTCAAGGGACAGGCGGCACTACTTACTTCCTAGCCCTTGATACACAGAATGCTGATACTCTCTGGTGTCAATCAGCCTGGACTAATGACAACCAGATCGTGTCAATATCTGATTTCAGCGGTAACGGCTGGGATGAGATAGGTATTTGCCATGATCGTGGTTCTGCTTCCACCGGGTTCTGCGAGGTGCTGGACGGTCTCACAGGTACTGCTCTCTATGAGACAAGTACGATCTACTTCGGCTCGATGGACCTGATAGATACACCCTCATATATGATCGCCACCGGACATATGGACACACAACCTCTATGGGTTGAGGATATGATCAGTTCTGATACTGTTTACATCATAGAATCTTCCCCTCCCTACTCCGGTCAGCTGCATTTCATCAGAGGTGTAACCGGTGGTAACCTCCCGTTTCCTGTTCTGGCAAACTGGTATTCCGATCGCCTGTATTTGATCTCCGGTCTGGAGGGCAGTCACCAGTATCCATATATGTTCGCAACCGATATTGTCTCACCGATGGAGTATCAATACTCTGATAATGAATGGAAACTCGGTGTCCTGACCACTGAAGCATTCTACATCTCTGAGCCAGCAATTTATGGTCCCGCACCAGGTGATCACTGCCCTCTCCCGGGGCAGCCTGGGAAGGACATCTGCCTCCTCAACTCCGACATCTACCCCACTCCACTTGCAGGTGTGGCGATGACCGCTGGACTGGGACCGGGGCTGTGCGCTATCGCCACCTCCTGGCCTACTGGAATCGAGGAACATTCCGGTGCTCCAGTAGTCCCTTCAATCCGTCTTCTGTCTAATCCTGGAACTGGAGGGGTCCTACTGCAGATAGATGATACTCCCGCGAATGTACTGGTGCTTGATATCACCGGGAGACTCGTACAGAGAATCCACCAGAGAGAACCCACAGTGCTGTTCGTTCCCTTGCCAACAGGTGTGTATCACCTGATCGATCAGGACACCTTCGCTCCGATCCTCAGGGCGATCGTACTACCAAGTCAGCCATAAATCAAGAATGAGGCCAAGAATGAGGCCGCAAGAATGAGGCCGGGCCTGAAAACGTGACTAAGTCACGAAATGAGGCCCGGCCTCAATATTCCGACCTCCGAGCGATCCTGTCTTAGCTGGTACCCCATATTGGATGCAGTCATAGTTCTGGTTGCTACCCATGACCACGAAACGATTTGTTCTCTCGAAGCCGTCGGACGTTATCCCTCTGGAATCCGGGTAGCTGGTCGGAACACCATCAAGGTTGCAAACTATAGATTGATATCCTGCAATCCTGAAGGGTGACATGTCAGTAATTCATCTTCTTGCTTTAACAGTCTCACTTGGTCAGCTGGTCGAGCCTCACCAATTTGGCGAGACCATTGAACTTGATCA
>JAOZQW010000504.1 GCA_029932015.1 Candidatus Fermentibacteraceae bacterium | reverse complement strand
GAGGTTGACAGACCTGAGGTTGACAGACCTGAGGTTGACAGACCTGTCGAGGATCCTCACGCTGAAGATCCTCACGCTGAAGATCCTCCCGCCGAGGACCCTCCTGCCGAGGACCCTCCTGCCGAGGACCCTCCTGCAGATACAGAGTAGTTCACGGTAACTGATGATACGGAGGCGGCCAAACGGCCGCCTCCTTTCTTATTTGTGATAGAAAGATGATATCTCCTGCATCTTATCCGACAGGATCGGTATCGCTCCATTGTTGAACCAATGGGATGGCAGTATGTCGAAGTAAGGCGGACCACAGAATCTTTTCCCCATGAGTACAAGCATTCGTCTCTGTTCACCATTGCGTATGAGTCTTCCAGCTGCCTGGATAACTCTTGTCATTCCTGGAATTGCCCATGTATGGAAGAACCCGTTCAATCCCCGTTCAGAGTAACTCTCACTTAGAAGCCGGGTTCTCAGGTCCATTCCAGGGAGAGATGGGCCTACAACAACAGCCCCTCTCAGATTATCGGATCTGATATCGACCCCCTCAGCGAAAACACCTCCAGAGACTGTGAGAACGAGATAATCCTCTGCTGATATCTCACTGATGAACTCCTCACGATCATGAGTGGACATCTCTCGCCGCTGGCAGAGAACCGGCCCAGCGGTTTCAGCGATATGAACCTCCAGCTGCTGGAGATAGCTGTAGGATGGAAGGAAGATCAGCCAAGCCCCTGGTGCCGCTTCATGGAGAAGCCTCAGACGATCGGCCAGAAGCGGAGTGGAGGTGGATCTGCTGCGGTATCTGGTATCGATTCGCGGATCGATCCAGACGCCCAGGTTTTCTTCCGGGAAAGGATAAGGAACCTCTCTGACGACTGGTCCTTCGACTGAATTGAGGAAGCCGAGTTTCCCTGCATAGTGCTCGGAAGGACTGAGCGTTGCGGAGAAGGCTACAACTGAATGACAGGACTCCATTCTCTCCGATAGCTGACCGGAAGGATCTGTGCAGTACCATTGAATTATCCAGTCATCATCCTCCCTGATGAATACAAGGTGATACTTCGGATCCCTTTCAGGGCATAGCCTGGAGAAATCCATGAGCGAGCGGCTGAGGTCCATCAGTACTCTCGAAGGATCCCTGACCTTCTCAATAGCCCTCTGCCATGCTTCCGGTGCAAGTGGAAGGTCAGTATCGGAGGGAAGCTCTATCTCGCTGACTCCCTCGCTGATCAGGAGCCTCTCACATTCCGCGAAGATATCCGGCCAGGGCTTGAGCAATTTCCTGATCTTCCTGGAGATACGCTCGGATGAGAGGAGGGATGATATCCAGGAAAGACGGATCTTCGGCGAGTAGTAGTA
>JAOZQW010000198.1 GCA_029932015.1 Candidatus Fermentibacteraceae bacterium | reverse complement strand
CGTATTGAGGCTGATATCGAGGACAGGCAGAGGATACTGGAGGAGGATGATCTCAACAGGAGACTCAGACTTCTATCAGGGATAATGGCACGTGAGATCGGCGTCCTCAAGCTGAGGAACAAGATTCAGGGACAGGTCAGGACGGAGATAGAGAAGGACCAGAAGGAGTACATTCTCAAGGAGCAGCTGAAGGCTATTCAGAAGGAACTGGGGAGCGAGGGGGAGAATCCCGAGGCCGATGAGCTGCGTGACAGACTAGCTGCGAAGGAGCTTCCCGATCAGGTCAGGGAAGTTGCAGAGGAGGAGATCAGCAGACTGTCGAGAATGCATCAGAGCCTGCCGGAAGTTGCTGTGATAAGGAACTACATCGAGTGGATACTCAGCCTTCCATGGCTGGAGGGAACCGAGGACAGACTGGACGTATCCATGGCCAGGAGGGTTCTGGAGGAGGATCACTACGACCTTTTGGATGTAAAACAGAGGATCCTCGAATTCATTGCAGTCAGGAAGCTCAATCCCAGCGGTAAAGCACCGATACTCTGTTTCGTAGGTCCTCCAGGGGTGGGGAAGACCTCCATGGGCAGAAGCATCGCGAGGGCACTTGGCCGCAGTTTCGTGCGATTATCACTCGGAGGAGTTCATGACGAGGCCGAGATCCGCGGGCATAGAAAAACCTATATCGGAGCTATGCCAGGAAAGCTTATCCAGGGCATCAAGGAGGCTGGCAGCAATAACCCGGTGTTCATGCTCGATGAGGTGGACAAGATCGGCAGTGATTTCCGCGGTGACCCGACCTCAGCTCTTCTAGAGGTTCTTGATCCCGAGCAGAACTATTCATTTCGCGACAACTATATGAACGTTCCTTTTGACCTGAGTTCAGTGCAGTTCATAACTACTGCGAACAGTCTCGATACTATCCCCACTCCCCTCCGCGACAGGATGGAGATAATCCGGATCCCCGGCTACACTTCTGAGGAAAAACTGCAGATCGCCCGTAGATATCTGGTCGGAAGGCAGCGGAAGGACACGGGGCTAAGCGGGAAGTTCCTCCGTTTTACTCAGGCCGGGCTAAGGGGGATCATCAGTGGGTACACAAGGGAGGCTGGAGTCAGGGAACTGGAACGGCAGATCGGCAAGATCTGCAGAAAAGTGGCCATGCGCATTGCCGAGGGCAATGAGGACCCTGTGACAGTAGGTGTCAGGCGACTCCAGGAATTTCTGGGACCACGGAGGTTCACCCGTGAGAAAGTAGCAGGGAAACCCGCAGTTGGAGTAGCGGTGGCTCTGGCCTGGACCCCTGCCGGCGGAGAGATTCTGTTTGTTGAAACCACTGTCATGGATGGCCGCGGGAATCTGGTGCTCACTGGGCAGCTCGGTGATGTCATGAAGGAGTCGGCCACAGCTGCGCTTTCCTGGATAAGGCATCATGCAGAGGATTATCAGATCGAGACTGATTTCAATCATGTTGATATTCATGTTCATGTCCCGGCTGGTGCTACACCAAAGGACGGACCCTCCGCTGGTGTCGCAATGCTTATCTCCATGCTGTCGGCCCTTACAGGGAAGACGGTTCGCCCCGATCTTGCAGTTACCGGCGAGATAAGTCTCCAGGGGAGGATCATGCCTATCGGGGGACTCAAGGAGAAGGCTCTGGGTGCCCTGGCTGCTGGGATATCATCGATTGTAATTCCTCTTGATAATATGAGAGATATCGAGGAGATCCCTGAGAACATACGGTCCAGCATGTCGTTTGAGCCGGTCTCAAGTGTAATTGAGCTCATTCCCATGTTCCTGCCAGGTCTGAAAGGAAGTACCCGATGACCATCAAGTATCCGCTGGTCCTTCCGGCAGTCGCCTTCCTTCTATTCATGACCGGCTGCAGTGAGCCGGTTGACCGGATGATAACCGCTGAAGGTCTTGCGGTTACTGGTGAGCTGTTGAGGATCGAGGGAAGCGTGGTTTCTTTCACTGGGTCATCTTCAGTTACACTCGATCGGAGTTCCGCGAGGATCTATCTCAACGAGGGCACCTCGGAAAGGGGGACGCTTTCCTACTCAGAGGGAGTCTTCCATGTCTCGTCGGCGCAAGGTTCAAGCTCCTTCAAGGCGGAAGAGATCGAGATGGTGGTATGGAGCAGCCCGTCATCAGAGGCAGAGGTGTCTCTGACGGTACCCGCATGGGACGGGTGGATCAACTCCCGTATCGATGTACAGGAGGGTGATCTCATCACAGTGACCGCTTCCGGAAATGTGACAATGGAGACGGGGACCTGTGGCCCGGAGGGCCTGGAGATGTATTCCACGACCACAGCGCTGGTCCCCGGCGCAACGAATGGTCAGCTGGTGATGAGGATCGCCGAGTCACCTGGGGTGGCAGTAGGAGCTGAGTGGACCGGACCTGCTGCGGGCAGCGGACAGCTCTATTTCGCTGTTAACCTTCCGGTCTCTTCCCCGGAATCCGACGACGGAGGCGTCTTCAGCGTCGATGTGGTGAGAAGCTCCGGTCCCGGACCGGAGGTCGCTGTACTCTATCCCGCAGCGGGATAGAGTGAGGTTTGACTTGAGTATTGCTCGAAGTTAGAATATTATGAAGTTATGATATTCATGCCGGTTGTAGTCCGGAACTGTCCGGGAGGTTGAAATGAAAAGGATCACTTTTGCGGTGTCTCTTCTGGCATTGCTCGCATCATCTGCCTTTGGTCCCGTTGCTGCGGAAACGCTGCATACTATTCGTTATGGCGATACACTCTGGGAGCTTGCGATACAGTACTACAACAACCCTTTCCTGTGGGAGAGTATCCTTGAAGCGAATCCCGGTATTCAGATCACCTATCTCGAACCAGGTACAACGCTTCTCATCCCCTTCACGGGAGAGCAGAACGTACAGAGTGGTGTATATGCCACAGCCGGTCTGACCAGCAGCAGATCACTCCTGAGCAGGCTCCTTCTCGAAACCACCGGCATGCTCACTGATGATCCACCGCAGCCAGTCGGCTATGTTATCGAGACAAATGCCGATGAAAACGACGAATTTGGTGATGAAACAGCCTATCCTGGAGATTGGCTTGCACTCGACATTGGCCAGGACCAGGGCATCGAGATTGGAAGGGTCTTCAAGATCATGCAGGTTGGCGAGGATGTCAGACACCCTGATACGGGAGAGCATCTTGGACAGGTCATCAGAGCCGCAGGTGTCTGCAGAGTGATCGAGACAGCGGCCAATTCAAGTATCGCTGTTCTCGAGCACTCCTACCTCAGGATCCATTCCGGTGATTTCCTGCTTCCCTATACGTCATATGCACCAATCGAAGTATCTGGGATCGACGTCATCGAGGGCATGGATGCCTGGGTAGTCGCTTTCAAGGATTCGGATCCGATTCAGGCGTATTCCTTCGATGTCATCTACATCGACAGGGGAGCTACAGATGGTCTCAATCCCGGAGACCTGTTCAACATGTTCAAATACGGAAATGACATCGAAAGCCCTTCAGGTGATGTAGTGACCACACCTGATATCCCGATCGCCGAGATAATAGTTCTCGAGACTCTTCCGGAGACCTCTGCCGCCATGATCATCTCCAACTCTGCGGTTGATCTCGTATCTATCGGTGACAGGATTGAACTGGTCAAGAAGCAGCGCTAGTTCCCGGGTGTAACGGACGAGGCTCATGGACTGGAAGGTCGTAGCCAGGGGAGGCAGACCCTCCCCGGAGACCATAGAGGTTCTCTCCCGATTGACGGGTTTGAGGCGGGATGAAGTCCTGCTCGCACTGAGCAAGGATGGACTGGTCGCTGGTGCAGGAGTGAATGAGGAGAGAGCTCAGCGGCTGGCTGACAGGCTTTCCAGAGACTGCGGTATTGCATGCAGAATACTCCCTGACAGCGAACAAAGCCCTGAGGAGCCGAAGTTCAGGGTTCTTCTCGCAGGATTCAAGCCAGGATACAGATCGAGACTTCGAAGAAAACTTCAGGAACTCACCGGACTTCCTCCCGAGCAGGTCGTTCTATGGCTATCCAGGATGCCCTTCGCTCTTTCTAAGAATGTTGACGCTCAGAAAGCCGGGAGTATCAAGAGGGCGGTCATCTCAGCAGGGGGGATCGTCAGGATCGAGGCAGATGTCTTATCCAGCTCCTCCTCTTCGGATGGGCGTGGTGGAGCTCCCGCCGAAGAAGCTGCAGTCTTCAGTATTTCGCGAAACCCTGCACAACAGACCAGTGAAAGTCCCTGTCTATCCCGATCCCCTTCAGGGGAAAGTGAATTCACCGGCAGACCGGATGGAAGTATCCCTCCCGAGCTTCAAGAGACTGGCAAATCCGAACCGGCTAATCCGCCTGAAATGGCAGATATCGAGATCTACCCACCTGATCCTGTACCCATTATTCAGGGCTGTCAGGTCACACCGCCGCCATTTGCTGAGCTTGCGGCAGTAGATGGAGATACTCATGCTGAGGTTCCGGCGGTATTTCATCCAGGACCGCCGCCACTGACGGGAAATCCATTCAATGAGCCTGCGAACTCAGTTCTCCCCCATTGCGGGAGGAGGTCCCAGCCACCTTCGAAGATCTGCTTTGCCCCCCCAGGTGTTATTGAAGAGAGTCTCCCACCGCTTCCTGGTGGATCTGTGTCGCAGCCGAGTGGACCAGCTCCCATGAAAGTCCATCTATATCCTCCCTGTATGTCAGTAGCCGAGGAGCAGCTGCTTCCACCTCTGATCGAAGTGTCTCATGCTGAGAATGATGGGAACTCAGTTGTCTATCCTCCTCCAGTCATTGAATTCCGGTGTATCGATCATGAAACTCAGCCAACTCCTTTAACTGAGATATTTGAGCTTG
>JAOZQW010000197.1 GCA_029932015.1 Candidatus Fermentibacteraceae bacterium | reverse complement strand
GTGGTGAGACCGGTGTCCGCATGGATGTTGTTGACGGCAGTCTGACCGGTGCCCCGGCACTGCCAGACAGCTTCCTTGCGAGAAGACACTTCGAGCAGAATCTCTACCACACACGGACTCCGGAAGATATTGCCGTTAATATGCCTGATGACTGGGCATGGGACAGGAACTCAGGCAGCTCCAGCCAGTGGCTCTACTACGGTTTTGATTCAGAGAGCGCTCTTGGCGAGGGGTATATCCGAGTTCACATGAAATCCCCGGATGCAGGTATCCATAAGGTGCAGTTCGCTCTCAACGGGACCCTGCAGTGCGACACGAGCTGGTCTGACATGCAGGACTTCATATGTGCATTCCCTGTCTCGGGTATCAAGGATCAGGGCAACACACTCGGCGTCCACATCATCAGGGATGGTTCCGAAGAGGTATTTTTCGACTGGTTCGAAGTCTTTCCATGGACATCCCCGAACCTCTCTGCTCAGGCACAGGTACCAATTGAGTCATGGTCTGGAACGGACAGACGCAGGTTTACCTGGGAGAATGGGCTTGCTGGAACAGATGTCTACCTTGTCGGCGGGGATACACTAGCCGCCAGGATAACAGTGGAGGACTCCCAGTCCTTCGAGTTTACCCAGCAGGACGGCTGGAAAATGCAGGAACTATGGATCGTCCAGCCGGGCTCGATCGCCAGGCCCGAGCTTATCCGGTTCCCCACTCCCGGTCGGATAATCGGCAACCTTACCGGAGAGCAAACTCTCTTCGTAGTGGCCGATCAGTTTGTTTCTGATGCGGCAGTCCTCGTTGAAGGGATTCCCGGGGCAGAGCTTCTTGCTGCTTCAGAGATATATGACGAATTCAACGGAGGTGTGCACGATCCGTCTGCGATAAGGGCACTGGCATCATATGCGGTCGACTCCTGGGATCCGGTTCCTGCCGACATCGTGCTGGTTGGCGGTGGAACCTGGGATCCGAGGAACTTCATTTCCACACGAGAGAGCTTCATTGATATTCTATACCGTGGCTCTTCTTACTTGGTCTCCGACGATGTATTTGCCATAGTCCGCAGCGACAGTATCCTTCCTCAGATCGGTCTGAGCAGAATAGGTGTTGGAGGGAATTCCGATCTCAGACTCCTTGTCTCGAAGACCCTCGAGTACCGTTCCGGTGTCAACAGGGGGGACTGGCAGACGGTCGTTCTTGGCGCGGCTGACGATGAGCGCACCCCCTTGCATGGTGGAGATGAAAGGTATCATACCGAGAGCGTGGAAAGGATACTGACCAATCATCTGCCGGCGGTGATCAGACCCGAGAAACTCTACCTGATATTTTACGACTGGAACGATTTCTGGAAGAAACCGGAAGCCAGGGAGGATTACATAGCAGCGTGGAGCCGCGGTTCTCTGATCTCACTCTATCTCGGTCACGGGAGCTATGATCAGATAGCAGACGAGGGACTTCTCTACCTCGAGGATGCGGGACTCCTGGCCTGTGAGGGACGTCTTCCGGTCGCACTTTTCGGTTCATGCAGTGTTGGAGATTTCATGAATCCTGCGCTTTCGTGTCTTGCTCAGGCGGTCACCGTCTCTCCAGTGGGTGGAGCCATTACTTCTCTTGGTGCAACGGACCAGTGCTCGGGACTTGCCAATGAGCAACTCGTTGCAAGTATACTGGACAGATTATTCACTGAGCGAGATATCTCCATGGGCATGTGCATGCTGCTAGGAAAGCTGGACGCGGGTTATTCGACCAACAGTGCGATGTATATCCTCTTCGGCGACGGTTCGACCCCGTTGGCATACCCCGGTACGAGTTTCCATGCCGCGACGGATACGCTCAGAACAGGTGAGTACTCAACTCTGTCGGGCGTGGCTCCTGACGAAGGATTGGTTCTCATAGAGGCTTTCGAGTCCTGTCAGCCGGATACGTACTTCACATTCAGGCAGCACCGACCACTCGCCTACCTTTCACCTGCAAGATGCTTCTTCAGGGGCTCTGCGCCTGCCCAGGAGGAGTTTTCGACCGAGGTCTTTGTGCCTATTGATGCTGTGACAGGTTCTCTCTCAAGAACGCAGTTTCTTTTCCTCAACACCTGGATGATTGCAGCAGCCTCAACCTATCCAGCTCCGCTCCTGGTTGGCAGTCCGGCATCTGGTGATACGACAGGACCCGATATCGAACTATGGGTTCAGGGTTACAGGAATACGCTGAATCCATCAGTGACAGGCACGCTGACCGTCAGGGCTATTCTATCTGACCCATCCGGCATCAACCTTCTTGGTGGCACCGGCAGGCAGCTTGCTCTCTACATTGACGGCACCGCTCAGGACGTTTCGGAGTACTTCCGATACAATCAGGGTTCCGGAGTGACCGGTGAGATTACGGTCGAGATCGGCAGTCTCGAACAGGGGGAGCATCAGCTTGAGCTCAGGGCTTCGGATGGTCTGCTCAACAGGTCCTCTGCTGCAGTCGATCTGACAGTTACTTCTGAGTCAGATATTTCGCTCTCAGATGCATTCCCATATCCGAATCCATGCAGTGACGGTGTTGCACTAAACTGGACTCAGAGCGCTCTCGGCGCGGTTGATCTCTCCGTTTTCACTGTCAGCGGAAGACGACTCCTGCATATCCGGAACATCGAGGGTGTATCAGGATATAACCAGTACTGGTGGGACTGCACCGATGCGGATGGTGACCCCGTTTCCAGCGGGTCGTATATTTTTCAGGTGCGTGTAGTCTCATCAGGAGCGAGCGGCGAGTCCAGCAGTACACGCAGTATTATTGCGCTCATTCACGGAAGTTCGATATAGAAGCAGTCAGGATACTTTGAGATTGGTATATGTGATAGACGTTGACAGACATCTGGTGTCTGTCCCCAAGCAGGAGGAACAATGATTCGCAAGATGCTCATCATCGCTGTGCTGCTGGCTCTGGCTTCTGTATCGTTCGGTTCCACTGCCAGCGTTATATGGATGACGATTACTCCGGGAGCCAGACCTAACGGAATGGGTGAAGCTTTCACCGCGCTCGCAGATGATGCTACAGCATCCTACTGGAACCCGGCCGGGCTTGCATTCGCCGATACTTCGCGGCAGGAACTGACGCTGCAGCACTGCAACTGGCTGCCGCAGCTTGCCGATGACCTCTATTACGAATACCTCGGCTATGCCAGGCATCTAAGTGGATGGGGAGGTATCGGCGGCAATATTACCTTCATGTCTATGGGAGAGCAGCAGGAGACCTCAGAAGGAGGTATCAACCTCGGCGAATTCTACTCATACGGTGTTGCACTGACCGGCTCTTTCGGTACAGAAGTTGCTCCGGGAGTCTCCGTTGGTCTCGGCCTCAAGTTCATTTACGATCACCTTTACTATCAGGATTCCGGCAAGGGTACCTCGTTCGCAGCTGACCTCGGTGTACTCTACAGGGTTCAAATGGAAGAGCTCGGTCTCGGAAACGGCAGGCTCCAGGTCGGGGCGGCTCTTTCGAACCTGGGCCCCAACATGAGTTATGGTGGTAGCTCCGAAAACAATCCGCTCCCGCGCACTATCAGGACCGGTCTTGCATACATCCCAATGGACACTGAACTGACCCGTCTGACTATCGTGGCTGACTACAGCAAACTCCTCACCAATGTTGACGAAGGTTTAGGCACAGAGTTCAACGAGAACAAATGGGGTGCCGGTGCCGAGTTCTGGTATTACGACCTTCTCGCGCTGAGAGCAGGCTATATGCACGATACGGAGGGTATGTCCGTCATCTCGGGACCGACCTTCGGTGCAGGACTGCAGTATGCCGGCTTCCAGCTTGACATGTCCTTCGTGCCTGTGGAGGAGAACCTCCAGGGCTCTGGCAAGTACAACAACAAGTATTCGCTCTCAGTGCGATTCTAGCAGTATGAGGGTACTCTTACCTCTGCTGTCCCTTATTCTTATCCTGGCTGTCGATGCCGCACCTCCGATAATTCATGGTGCGATGGAGCCAATGCATGAAGGACCTTCTGAGGGTATCGCCATCTGGTCCCCCGGATCTGATGAGGGTGTTGATGCTGATTCCATGAGGATCTGCGTCCTCCGTGTACAGTTTTTAGAGGATTTCACCAGCGAAACGACAGGAAACGGAAAATTCGATCTCGAAGCTGATCCTCCCCATGACAGGGTCTACGCACAGGGGCTTATGGATGACCTTGCGTCCTACTACGAGGATGTGAGTGTTGGAGAGCTCATTCTGTTTCCCGAGGTCTTCCCGGCAGGACTCAACCAGGCTTACACCCTCGATCATCAGATGAGCTGGTATGGAAGCAGTGAGGCAGGCATGCAGGGCGTATGTGAGCTGCTCCGTGATGCGGTAGAAGCAGCTGATCAGGATGTTGATTTCAGTTCATTTGATGCAGTGATAGTGTTTCATGCCGGAGCAGGCCAGGAGGCGGACATCCTCCGCAACAGCCCTGACGATATCGGTTCGGTCTTCCTGACTCTGACCGACCTCATCTATTACCTTCCCGGAGCCGGCTTCAATTACCAGGGAATTCCAACTTCTGACGGAGTTTTCATCAGAGAGGGCTGTATCGTTCCCGAACAGGAATCACAGGATGGCTTCGGCCTTGGTGTTCTCGGGACCATCTGCCACGAATTCGGACATCAGCTCGGTCTCCCCGATCTATATGACACCATGACAGGGCATGTCGGAATAGGCGGCTGGGGTCTCATGGGCTACGGTCAGTGGATGATGAGCGGCTACTGGCCCTCGGCGCCATGTGCCTGGTCGAAGGTCTATCTGAACTGGGTCCCTGTTATCGAAGTACAGGATGAAGGGGAATTCACGGTGACAGTGGATGAGGCTGTTCTGAA
>JAOZQW010000503.1 GCA_029932015.1 Candidatus Fermentibacteraceae bacterium | reverse complement strand
TTGAGGAAGTATTCTCCTATGCCTGCTTTCCCCAGTTAGACAGACGCAAGATCAGAATGAGTATCTGATGTATCAGATTCGGACGGCTGACAACCTGTCCGAAATATGGAACACGTCCAAGAGTAGTTAAAGTAACTAGCTGTCCTGCAGCAGGAGTCATTATCGGCCTGCCCCCGAGGCAAGACCAATCTTGAGACCGCCTTTGAGAAAGAGGTTGACAATGACTGGAAACAGAATAATTTTGTTACGTACGAGAAGGAACTTGTTACATAACATACTATCGGGAGGAAAAGAGAGACGGCATGAAGTGCTACGACCTGGCTTTCATCTACGGCCTCCTCGGGGAAACTGTCACGAAGATTCTTCTTTTCGTTCACAGATTCAATGACTCCTACCCGACTGAAATCGCCAGGTGTTTCTCCCTTCACCAGCAGACCGTGATGTACCAGATGGAGAAGCTGGAGAACGCTGGTATCCTCAAGAGCCGTTACATAGGGAAGACAAGGCTGTACCGGATCAATCCGAGATATGTCCTTCGGAAGGAGCTGAACAGCCTTTTGGAAACCGCGTTTCAGTATCTGCCGGAGGAGATTCGGACGGAGTACTTCCTGGAAAGAACCCGCCCGCGCACGAAAGGCAAGAAACTACGGAGCATCCAGCGCGATCCGGAATAGTCAAGATGGCGGCGGAGATCTGCCAGCATCTTCATGACAGGGGCATCGAGGCCATCCTGACGGGCGGTGCTGTCGTATCCATCTACTCCGATGACAGATACCTTTCAGCGGACCTGGACTTCATCACGTTGAGCCGTATGGATGCCATTGAGCAAGCGCTTACCGAGATTGGATTCATCCGATACCCCGGACGGTACTTCTCTCACCCGGATAAGGATATGCTCATTGAGTTCCCTCCGGGACCCCTTTCCATCGGGGATGCACCGGTATCGTCCACAGGCAAGATGCAAGTGGGAGAATGGACTCTCAACCTTCTCACACCGACGCAGTGTGTGATGGACCGACTTGCGGCGTATTACCATTGGGATGATGAACAGTCTCTGGAGCAGGCTCTTCTTGTTGCCTCGATGAACGAGGTAAGTTTTGAGGAAATACGAGCATGGTCCATCCGTGAAAGCATGACTGATAAGTACAATGCGTTCCGGGATAGGCTCAGCAAGGATAGCTGATAGGATTGCTGACGGGCAGGGAATCCCTTCGACTCACTGCATTCCTTGGGGGACACGCATGGGAATGCAGAAATGAGGCCCGGCCTGAAAACTTAGAGGGTTCTCATCCCTGCGAGACAGAGAAAAATCCGTACCACGCAACGCGGTGCATGGTACGGGTTTTCTGTGTGGCTGG
>JAOZQW010000010.1:1979-17464 GCA_029932015.1 Candidatus Fermentibacteraceae bacterium | reverse complement strand
GGACCGGGTCGACCCTGATGCCTATATCCGCTACGAAGAGCATACCGGTCATCGCTGCCGCTGGAGCCAGCAGCAGCCCCACCTTCGGAGCGGCGAAAGTTACTGTCACATCGGCCCTGACGGCAAGGGGGTCGGCCTGACCCGTGGTGCCGTTCACTCCGGAGGGGGAATCAACCGCAAGAACAGGACAGTAAAAAGAGCACATGTGTTTTGCGCAGTCACTAAAAAGACCGTCCAGTTCGCCTTTGAAGCCGGTTCCCAGAAGAGCGTCGATGACAAGGGCAGGTGACCCGCTCAGCTCTCCCAGTCGTCCTGGAGGTATCACGCAGCCGTTCTTCTGGACAAATCTACTCAGGTTGGTCTGACAGTCATGAGAGAGGCTGCGGCCAGGCTTGGCGGCCATTATCACACAAACATCGTAACCCTGTTCAAGAAGCAGCCTGCCGGCAACCAGACCATCCCCGCCATTATTGCCTGGGCCGCACCATATATGGATCTGCCCCCCGCGTTCAGGTGATGTCATTCCCATTGCGGCATCTGCAACAGCAGTTCCGGCACGTTCCATCAGGACGTCACCGGGCGTTCCTCCAGCGATAGTTTTTCTATCGAATTCGGCCATCTCAGCAGGTGTGACCCAGTATTTCATACAGTTACTCCAATGCTGCCGTCAGGAAAGAATGACAATTGCTGCCGCCATCTCGGAAGTTGCTGAAACACTAACCAGAACCCGTCTATTACCGAGCAGATCCAGTGATTTCCCGGAGATCGAAGCCAGAGGCTGTCCATCATCGCCGTTGAGTATCTCTATATCATGCCAGCGAGTACCCTCAGAGAGCCCGGTGCCAAGAGCCTTGAAGAAAGCCTCCTTCGCGGCGAACCGTCTTGCGAGATAGACGGGTCCATCTCCTCCTGCGATCTCTGCGTCGGTGAATATTCGTTTGAGGAAACGCTCACCGCTTCTCGATAGAGCAATTTTCATTCGCTGGATGCTCAGGATATCAATGCCATGTGTCAACGATGATTTCATGTCGAACTCCCGGCTCTTCAGGGACCTCTGATAATTATAACAGCATCGCGGGGTACATGGGCGAGGGGAAGGATCAGGTGCAGAGAGGTTCAAGGAAGCTGCCGGTCCATCTGGCAAAGGCGTTGACATTCATGGGGGATGATGCTTCTGGAGTACGGTCCAGAACTGCCGCAGCAGCTCTGCCGACCATTACCGCGTTGTCCACGGCATGACTTCCGGCAGGTAGATGAAGGGATAATCCAGCTATGGAGCACCGTCTTCTCAATTCACTCCTGAGGAGACTGTTGGAAACAACCCCGCCTGCTGCAAGCACCGACTTCGCTCCGATTTCATTAGCCTGATGAAGGAGCTTGGAGAGAAGGACATCCACGATAACCTTCCGGAAGGAGGCTGAAAGGTCATGAAGTTCAGCACCTCCCTCCCATTGCAGCCTGGCAGCGGTCTTGAGCCCGCTGAAACTGAACTCCGGGAGAGCGGGATCTGGAAGCGGAGCGGGAAGCCGCACTGCCGTTGGATCACCCGCCTCTGCTGCGGTATCCAGTTCAGCGCCCCCGGGGAAACCAAGACCCATGAGCTTTGCCGTCTTATCAAATGCCTCCCCGGCGGCATCATCCCTGGTGGCACCAAGCAGCTGTATATCTTCCCAGGAACTCATGCTGAACAGAGAGGTATGCCCACCTGAAGCGAGCAGGGCAACTGCGGGAAATTCGACCGGATGCTCGTGCGAGTAATGTATGTGCAGATGCGCAGCCAGGTGGTTGATGGCAAGAAATCGCGTGCCGGAAGACCAGGCGGCTGCCTTGGTCCAAGAGAGGCCCACCAGGAGGGAGCCCAGCAGACCAGGGCCGGCAGTGGCCGCAAGGACATCAAGATCCCGGATCCCCTTCAGTCCGCCTTCAGCAAGTACTTCCTCCACCAGTCCCGGAAGTATTTCCAGATGCTGACGGGAGGCAAGCTCAGGGACAACTCCGCCGTGTGAAGAGTGAACTACTATCTGGGTGGCAACCGATTCCGCGATCACCCTGCATCCATCGAGCAGGGCGACCGCAGAATCATCACACGAGGTCTCTACGGCCAGAATCAGCAAAGCTCCGCTACTCGTCTTCCGGTACCACTGTTACGGTGATCAAGGCTCGGAGGTCGCCATAGATCTTTATGGGAACGGAGAACTCGCCGACTGTTTTGATGTGCTCGACCAGCAGGACATGTCCCGGGTCTACATCGTAGCCAGCCGCGATGAGAACGTCGGAGACGTGCCTCTCCGTAATGCTGCCGTAGAGTTGTCCGTTCTCGTCTACCGAGGCCTTCAGAGTGCATACGAAGCCGCGGATCTTACCTGCAAGCACTTCAGCCTCAGAGAGGATACGTGCCTGATCTGCAGCAGCCTTCTTACGATACTGCTCGGCGTTTCTGATAGCCCCGCGAGTCGCTCTGACAGCGAGTTTCTTGGGGATGAGGTAGTTCCTGGCGAAGCCGTCGGCGACGTCGACGACATCTCCGCCCGTACCCAGGTCTTCTACACTCTTAATTAGAAGAATCTTCATCTCTGTGCTTTCCTTTCAACGCGCTTCGCGAGGCGAAGCCTGAAATTCAGCCATGTATCCAGTATCCCAAGGAGGACCATGACCCCCATGGCAACGGGAGGAAGGAAAATGGCGAAAATGGACACTGGCAGGATAAGCCCCGGCATGGCTTTCAGTATCGCTCTCGATATCTGGAATCCGACTACCATGTAAGGCAGAGCCAGAAAGATAGAGGCATTTATGGCTCCCTGCCGAACGGTGTACGAAAGGCTGCTTCCCGTCAGATTCACTGCCAGAGCTATTATGAGCAGCCAGGCTGGAACAAGTCCGAGACTGACTCTCCCTCCGTTCGCGCTGAGGAGCGGCTTTCCCCTCCGTGCCGATAGAATAGCGGTGAATCCACCCGCCACCATTGTTCCTCCAGCTGCCCAGAGGATCATCAGCGACGGTACGATGAACAGGAAGACGCTGAACACGGTGTTGACCTCCAGCGGAGAGAGCCCCGTAGAGGAATAGATCTGGAGTATGGCCTCCACACTTCGCGGAGCCAGAAGTGACAGTTCTGGGAAAACCAGCATCCCGATGAGCGAGACAACTGAAGTTACGCCTGCTGCGAGGGTGACGGACCAGACAATATCTCTGCCCGAGCGCAGAGAGACCGACATGAATCCAGCCCCGACAGAGGCGATGAAGGCGCCCATGAAATCCGTGAGGAAGTAGACTCCAGCCAGAACCAGCAGTGCGCCCGGTATCCCGCCGGAACGGGAATCCGAGAGCAGGAGGGCAGTCATGACGGCCATCCCGACGAAAGGTATTCCCATCACCACCAGTATGAACCCCAGCAGCAGCATGCCGATCAAGGGCGGCCTGGCAGGTCTTGATACTATCACTCTCTCCATTGCAGGATTAATTCAGACCGTCTACCTGTAGTGCTCTCTGACGTACGGTGCAAGCGCAAGGAATCTGGCAACCTTGATAGCATTGGCCACAACGCGCTGATGTCTGGCGCAATTTCCCGTTACCCTTCTGGCGACGATCTTGCCTCTATCCGAAATATGCCGCTGGAGGAGCTTCTCGTTCTTATAGGAGATCTCCAGATGCGGATTTCCACAGAAGCGGCACTTCTTCTTGCGGCCGAACCGGCTGGGCTTCTTCTTGATTCTCTTCCTTGTAGTCAAATTCGTCCCTTTCCCGTGATTTTCTCAGGACCTTGTGTCCAGAGTTTTCACGCTCGATGCCTTGACTGATATGCGATGATAGGTCGCTTTCTTCTGATTCTCGAACGCCCTGCTGATCAGATTTCCCTCGACAAGAACCGTTGAACCTGCACGAACCCTTCTGTTGACATCCTCAGCTAGCTGTCCCCATGCTTCCACAGAAATTTCCGAGACCCTTTTCCTTGTCTCCGAACCTCCCTGGTAAGTCAGTGTGTTCTCGATCCTGAGTCTTATGACGTAGACATCTATACTGGAGAGACTCAGGTCGCCCTTATCCAGGACCTTGCCTGTGAAGGTGACATAGTTCAGCTCAGGGAACGTCTGTAGATTCGACATGGACTGTCAGAAAGGGATATCGTCGTCGGGGATGGAGTCCATATCGCCGGATCGGGCCTGATCTTTCCCGTCCGTTTGCTCGGGTTGAGGACTGGAAGCAGGGCTTTCAGGGCCTCTGCGCTTCTCCAGGAACTGCACCCTCCTGGCATTGATCTCCACACGGTTCCTCTTGTTTCCGTCCCTGTCTTCCCAGGAGCTGTAGGTCAGCTCTCCCTCGATAAGAACAGGGGACCCCTTCCTGCCGAACTCACTTATGAGTTCAGCAGTCCTGCGCCAGGCAATGACGTCGACGAAGCAGGTCTTCTCCTGCCATTCCCCGTCACGCCCCCGGAACCTCTGGTTGTTGGCGATGGACATTTTCGCCAGTTGAGTGCCGTTCTCCAGTATCCTGTTCTCAGGATCCCTGACCAGATTGCCGGTTATTATCACCTTGTTGATGCTGGGCATCCGGATGTCCATTATTCCTCGCTCTCTCCTTCATTGGAGTCGCTGTCATCATCCTCTGTCCAGGCGATCTCTTCGCTACGGGGCTGTCCTGAAAGATCTGAGGCGTCAGCGGGATGACCGTCGGAACGGAGAGTGAGGTGCCGCAGGCAACCTTCGCGGATACGGAGATACTTGTTAATTGCGGGGATGATGCCGGGATCACCTGTCCACTTGATGAAGTGGTAGATGCCCTCTGTCTGCTTGCTTATGGGATAGGCGAGCATACGCCTTCCCCATTTCTCGGTACCTGCAAGGGTGCCGTCGGCGCCGCTGATGATATCGAGAACGGAGTTTAGCTCCGTCTCAAGGTCACCCTCAGGAATGCTGGCGCTCCAGATGATAGCGGTTTCGTAACTGCGCAAATTAAAAACTCCTTCCGAAACCAGGGTTGCTCAGTGAAGCATATGACCCGGCCGGAAGGAGAAGAGTGCTGATAGATCAGCTGAAGACTGCAGGTCGTTCCCGGTCCGGTGGCCATTGCCCACTTCGGGCTGTGCAATACAGTACACAGCAAACGACCGGGCAATAATCATATAGAGCGGCCCTGCGGTCAACCCCGCAGGCATCCCGGAAGAGACATTTCGGACGGCGCTCAGTCTGAGG
Source organism: Candidatus Fermentibacteraceae bacterium (assembly GCA_029932015.1). GTDB lineage: Bacteria > Fermentibacterota > Fermentibacteria > Fermentibacterales > JCC-6 > JAOZQW01. The sequence goes on along the minus strand of JAOZQW010000010.1, from coordinate 12,272 downwards.
AGAGCCTGGTGCTGCTGAACTCGGGATCGCTTGTGGCATTGATCCCCAGGCTTCGAAGACCGTTCTGATCCCCTGGTGAAGGCATATGGGTAAGATGAGCCTCGCAGCCCTTGAGCTCGGTCAGACGGCTCATGGCGCTTGCTGCCGCATCGGAAGAGGCGGCACTCACACTCAGAGCAACGAGAACCTCCTCGAGATCCAGATTGAGAGGAAGGGAGCTCAGTATCCTCTTCAGCTCCCTGATCGAGTCGATGACAGCAGGGGAGAGCAGATGGAAGGAATCATCCATACCGGACAGCACCTTGACGGCATTCAGCACCAGAGCGCCTGAAGCGTGCATGAGATCCGACCCCTTGCCGGTGATCATAGTCCCATCTTTCAGCTCCAGAGCCGCGGTGAAGCATTCTCCGGTAATTCCAGTCTCCTCTTCCAGAAGGCGAAGCTTCTCTCTTGCAGGAGATACAACAGGTCTGTCTTCAGGAGTAAGGCCGTAATCGCTGAGAAGAAGTTCAACTTTTCGGACAGTATTGTCCTCCGCGAGTCCCATAACCTGCTCACACCGGTATCGGAAGTACCGCCTTATCATTTCCTGACAAGCTGCATAGCGGGCGACATCATCATCAGATATCCCGTAACCCGCTCTATTGACCCCCATATCGGTCGGCGAAGCGAAAGGCGAATCGCTGCCCGTGATCTTCTCCAGTATTCTTTTCAGCAGGGGGAAGGCCTCAACGTCCCGGTTGTAGTTGATGGCTGTAGCTCCGTAGGCTTCGAGATGGAAGGGATCCACAAGGTTGACATCCAGCAGGTCCGCCGTGGCTGCTTCATAGGCCGCATTTACAGGATGCTTCAGTGGCAGGTTCCATATCGGGAAAGTCTCGAATTTGGAGTAGGTCGGATGCAGGCCGCGTCTATAGTCATGGTAGAGCTGAGAAAGACATGTGGCCAGCTTCCCGCTACCTGGCCCCGGTCCGGTGACTACAACAAGAGGCATGGATGGTTCGATATAATCGTTCCTTCCATATCCCTGTTCACTGACGATAAGGTCCACATCAGTGGGGTATCCCTTTGTTCGGTAGTGTCTGAAGACATCCACCCCCCTGTTCCGCAGACGGCTTTCATAAGTCACGGCCGCCGGCTGTCCGTCAAACCTGGTAATAACGACACCGCGAACATGGATACCCCTGGAGCGGAGACCATCTATCAGCCGAAGGGAATCCTCGTCATAAGTTATGCCGAAGTCGCCTCTGATCTTACGCCTCTCAATATCACCGGCATATATGCAGAGGAGGATCTCCGCCTGATCTTTCAGCTTCTGAAGCAGCCGGACTTTTACGTTCGGATCGTATCCAGGCAGTACCCTCGCCGCATGATGGTCGTACATGAGCTTCCCGCCGAATTCAAGGTATAGCCGCCCCTCAGCGTTCTTCACTCTGGAGAGTATCTCGCTCGACTGCTCCTCGAGGTACTTATCGTTATCAAAGCATGGTCTGTGGATCATTCTTACCCCTCGCTGATCATGACACATGAAGAGATTATCTCAATCCCTTACAATGGGGCTTCCCTCTTCATGAAGGAAGCCCCCATCCGATCCCGAATAAACCAGGCAGTCGGCGAGGTCGGTTACCATAGAAGAAGGGGCGGATCCAGGAGGACCCGCCCCGTGTCATCTGTTCCAGAGCCGATAACGGCTACCGGATGACCATGGCCTGTCTTGTGAGGATACCGCTCTCGGTTGAGAGGCGGAGGAAGTAGACGCCATTGCTGATGGAACTGCCGGGAGCCCACTCAACTGTATGGTTCCCTGCATCGACATTGCCGTTCAGGATGGTCTCGACCATACGGCCGGAGACATCGAAGACAGCAAGTTCGATCCTGCCGGTGGCAGGAACGCTGAATCCGAGGGAGGCGTTGACCGTGACCGGGTTAGGGACCGGTCTGTCAAGATTGAAGGCAGCCGATATTCCGGATGTGCCTTCCTCGACTCCCGTTCCGATGAGAATATCGGCCAGGTCGTACTCGTAATCATGCAGGTATGCACCCACATGGACGTACCCGGACGCGGGAGCGGTGATGTTCAGCGTAGCCTCTCCAGAAGCATCTGTCGTACCCTCGGCGTAGAAGGTCATGCCGTCGTAGTTATCAACTCCGTCAGTAAGTGTAACCGCTACACCAGCGATGGGAGAGCCCCCGGAAGTCACGGTTATTGTTACATCCTGGTTGCCCGGTGAGATGGACGGGGGAGCGGAGATAAGAAGGTTGTGAGGCTCACCGGAGGTATCAAAGGTCCAGATGTCCATTGCCGGGTCACCGAACCAGATGTACATGCGGGCATTTGCAAGTCCGTACGAGCCGTGGTTGGCGACGATGTAGTCTGTAGCCACATTGATGGCCTCACCGACGCGGTAGGTGCCGGTATTGTAGAGAGCCTTGTAGGTCTCCTTCATGTAGTCATGGTTTGCGGTGGTATAGGAGGGCTGAGTAGCCGCGAGGTTACCGCTGGCCCCGTGTGTTGCCCACTGCCAGGACTCGGCAAGGCAGGTGGTGGATGTGTTGTACTGACCGCAATAGCATGCGATGTTGAATACAGGCGGCATGAAGGAGTTGGTGAGAGCATTTATGTGCGAAGCATTCCAGCTGGGAGACCAGCTCCAGACGGTCACGTCGCCATGTCCCCTGTAACCAACAGTCCCGATACCGGCGTTGATGGCGTTTGAGACATCAGCCGCAGTACCGCCCTCAGGCGGGTATACCTTCGTAAAGGTAAGGTCGCAGAGGGAGTAGGCGAAGTCAGCGATCTCGTTGCAGCACTGCGTGTACTTGCCCGGGTACTGTTCTCCATGGGCAGCAAGAACGGTCTCGCTGGGGATGATGCCCGGTGCGTTGCTGTCATCCCAGTTGTAAGCCATGTAGCCGTCCATGATCTTGGGAACCTGGGCAGCTATCTGGGATGTGGATCCTGTCAGTCTTCCGATCGCGAGATCGGGGTAGTTGTCTCCGGTAATGAGGGAGTAATAGAAGTCACCATAGGTGCCGCTGTAGCTGTAGGAAGGCATGACCGAGTGGTCTCCGACGATCATGGCGAAACGGGTGACGCCAGTCTCGTAGTTATCGGTAATGGCTGTCTTGATAGCGCTTGTTGTTGCGGGACTGGAAAGGATCTCCACCCTTGAATGAAGACCAAGGTAGTGATGGGTCTCGAAAAGCTCTTCGACATCATCGACGTTATCCGCATTGCATATGAAGACATACTCGACACCGGAACGGGTTCCGGAATCGAAAGGCACGGCGGCGTTCTCGAAGTCGCTCCAGTTGACGATCGATTCACGCATATGGGGGATCAGATCAGGGTTGACCATCTCTGCAGCCACCGTGGGATCACCGGTGAAATCGATCCTGACAGTGATTGAAGAGACTACGGTCATCTCGCCGGTGGCCGGATCATATCTGAAGGGATTCATGACGAGGCTGGCGATATTCAGACCGGACCAGACCCCTTCGTTATCCAGACGGATCAACCCTGTCGGGTAGGTCCGCGGATGGGCGTAGTAGTTGTCGTCTCTGGCAAAGGGGTAAGGCTCATGAGCCATATCGATCTCAGGGGTCTGCATGGGAAGGATGCTGAGATCGCCATAAACTGAGGTTGTCACGTTCTCGACGGCGAGCATGGCGCTCGTGCCGAAGGGAAGCGCAAACCTTGTTATCACGGAAGGAAGGTCAGGCAGACCTATATCGCCGTGAGAATAGCATCCGGGGAGTTCGACCTTGTCCCAGATCGCTCCTCCGGCGGGATAGTCGAAAAGCCAGAAGCCCGGGATGCTTATTTCCAGGACGACGTGGCTCTGGTCAGACTCGAGAACAGTCACCTGCGGTTCTGCGCCGGCGCTCTCTCCAAATGACTGCCAGCTCCCGATTCCGTCATGACCGGATGCAAGGGTCATGGCTGACATCAGGAACAGCGCAAGAATCAGAGTTCTCATACTTTCCTCTCTTTTGTGACAGGGGTTGACAATACATCGAATATACAAGTACTACACTAACTTATTAGTTCCCTATTGGTCAACGCTTCTTGACGCGGGGACCGCAAGAGTCCATTTTGCCAGTACAGCCAATCGGGAGTCCATCAAGAAAGGAGCAAAATTGAAAACTATCTTCACTATCCTTCTTATCTCAGGTGTCACCCTTGCCGGCATCAGGGTCGGCGGCAGGATCGGTTACTACAGCGGGGACGATCCCCGTACAGGGCAGAGCGCATCCAGTGCCGTGTATGGAGGACAGATACAGATCCCTTTCCTGAGCATGGTTCAGCTCGAGGTCAGCGGGACGTACTCCGGAACCGAGAGCAGTATCACCATGCAGCAGTATCTCATCAGCTATATAGAGGAAGAGACAGGACTTAACTTCGAAGATGACAGTCTCGGTCTTGTCGGCTATCTTGAACAGCAGGGATGGAGCCCCGGTGACATTCCCTCCGATATGATCGGGGAGTACACCGCGACGTTCCACGATATCGACCTTGGAGCTACTGTAAAGATACTCATCCCAATCGGCTCCCTTCCCGTCAGGCCATACATTGGAGGAGGGGGCGGAGCCCATATCCTATTCAGCGATGCTGATGTGCTTATGCAGGTAGTCAACGAGGAGACGGGCGGTGGCATGAGCATAGATCCTTACGATCATGTTCATCCCGGAGTCCATGGAGTCATTGGTGCAGCCTTCGAACCGCCAATGATCCCTTTCAGCGTATTCGGTGAGTACAAATACACAAAACCTCTCGCCTCTGATGGTGATGTTGCTGGCATCAGCATGTTCTATGCGGGAGTGAACCTGGGCTTCTAGCTGAAGCTACGGGACAGCTACGGGGACATGCAGCCTAATTCTTCGGAATTAGGCTGCGTGTCCCCCATTAATACCTATCATGAGGCTGTCATGGATGGCAGGGCCGGAGACAGCCAGTCCTTTCGATGAAGGGCTCCACGAGCCTCCCCGGATATCTGACACAACCCCACCGGCCTCTTTCACGAGAAGTGCACCGGCGGCCATGTCCCAGGGCTTGAGATGCTCTTCCCAGAATCCGTCAAGCCTTCCGCAGGCTACATATGAAAGGTCCAGTGCCGCAGAGCCCCCGCGCCTCAGTCCCTGAGCCCTTTCAAGGAAGTATTCCAGGATACCGAGATCCAGGCCGAGGTCTCCCTTCCGGCGGTGATACGGAAAGCCTGTTGCAAGAAGGCTCCCAGAGAGTTCATCCACTTCCGTTACACTGATCCTCTTCCCGTTGAGATAGGCCCCCGCACCCGCGGATGCGGAGAAACACTCTCCCCTCGAAGGGTCATATACACAGGCCTCGCTGATTCGCGAGCCATCCCAGAAAGCGATACTCACAGAGAAAACAGGATATCCGTGTACGAAGTTATTTGTACCATCCAGCGGGTCGACGATCCACATTGATCCATCGGGAAGCTCTCCTCCCCACCCTTCCTCTCCGACGAAGAAAGCGCCGGGATCGATCCTCCTGAGACGCTTCCTGAGCAGCTGTTCGGAGAGAAGGTCTGCGGCAGTGACAAGTTCATGTCCATCTTTCATTGAAACCGAGAAACCCTCCCTGGCGACCCGAAGGAGTAGCTCGCCCGCCTCCATGGCGGCTCTTGTAATGTCATCTATCATTCTCACTCCATTCCCTGGCTCTGATTATTCCCATTGAATATGCTACTCTGATGCACAAGGCGATACCGGCTCGGCAAGGGACCATCCAATCTGACAGGGGCGGAACATGAGTAGAGGAACACTCTCCCGGAATCTCTCGGTGTGGCTTTCCTGGATACTGGGAGGCGTATCAATACTGGTGGGTATGGTGATGATATTCACCGCGTTCACTGCATGGGGTCCCATCAAGACGGGGCTTGCGCGGATTTCAGAGGGACTGTACAGCGCTGAATCGGCTATAGAACTGTTCGGCAGTGATTTCGGCTCTTCCTCCTCCCTTGTCGTTGAGGTCAGCAATTCCATTCGAGGAACTGCTGATGTGGTCTATGAGACCTGGTTGACGCTGCAGGAGATAATGGAGACAACGGAGGAAGTGCGGGATATGACTACGCAGGTGAGGATGAGTATCGACCAGCTTCCGAGGTCAATCACCTCGATTCTGGGAGGTAACCATTTCTCCGATGTGGTAGTAAGCCTGAACAGGACATACAATACTTCGGGTGAGGCCCTGCTGCAGATGGAGCATCTGGCCTCTACTCTCGGACCGATAGAACATCTACTCATGGATGTGGCTGACGGCGTAGACTCTCTGGCAGTAGATCTATTTTCAACCGAGGAAGCCTTCAGCGAAGCGTCAGGCCACCTGAACAGGGCAGCGGCAGCTATCGAGGCGACAGCCGACTCCTCATTCCTTCCTGTGGTCATCGCCGTGACAGGCCTTATTCCACTGCTGGTCGGTCTGTATCTGATAATTCAGGGATTGGCGCTGAGAAAGCTCTACTTCGAAACTCCGGCAAGGAGCGAGACCCCGGAATAGTCCCTGATGTTCTCCGGGTCCCAGTCCTCCGGCTGAGTTGCAGCCTCGACATCGCCCTCGGAGACGGGGATGGCCCCAAGTCTCGCGATGGTGTTCGTCTCTCGGTGACGGATGACCAGATTCATCCAGTTGTACTGGTCCGGGAAGGCTCGTCCCATGCCTTCGAAAATCTCGAACAGTTCAGCGGTGCCTGACCGGTCCAGGGAGAGAGGATCGAACCTTCTCAGTGCGATTCTGTACCTGACTCCGGGGAGAGCGTGATTGCATGCAACCAGGAGTCTGCATCCAGTTGATGATGCAATTCTGACCGGAGTTGACGATGCCAGCACCGGCACTCCGAAACTCATTACCCAGTGCCCGTGAGGACCTCCCCAGGCGGTTGGAGAAGTCTGAACGATTTCGTTCGCTTTCAGGGAGTCGTAGATCCATCTCGGACTCTGGTCAGGGAATCCGACATGATGCCACTTCATGCTCACCCTAAGACGGGCTTTCCTGACGGTCTTCGAGGCACCCGGATACCTTGAGGAGATGACATGCATGGGATAGCCGGACATTGCAAGAAGTATATGCAGGGTTCGTTCGTCACCGAAGTGCGGTGAAAGGAGCATAACTCCCCGACCCTCAGCGAGGGCTTCGTCAAGGAGTTCCCTGTTCTCCCATTCCACCCTCTCGGGCAGGATCTCCGGGGAGAGTCTTCCTGCATGGAAGAGTCCGAGAAAAGCCCTCTGATGAACGCGCCAGTAGCGTTTCAGGATGCTCTCACGCCATGCGTGGCTTGAATCGGGGAAGATCCTTGCCAGATGACCGAGGTAGGCGAGATTCCTGCTTCCATTTGCCCGGAAACGAGCGCTGGACATCAGAGCAGTCAGTGGTTCCGATCCTCTGAATCCGAGCAGTCTTGTCAAACCGGAAAGGAACAGGTAGTAAGCGCTCCTAAGCACGGCAACCTCCAAATGTCCGTTCGGATGTGACAGTTCCGGTATTATACTAGAACCACATGAGATTCAGACTCCTCCCCTTTCTAGTAGCGATATGCGTGACATCCGCGCAGGGGGGTGGCTTTGCCCTTTTTGAGGAGGACTCGATATCTCTCGATGTCGGAAGCTACAGGACACTCAGTTTCTCCCTTCAGGAATACCACGCCGACAGCGCCAGGATACAGGGAGAGATTATTCTGGAGCCTGACACAATGGAGCTGGAGTTTCTACTGCTTCATCTCGATGACTACAACAGATGGGCTGTTAACGATCCCGCCGTGGATACCCTCGCTTTCACGAGGGCCGGTTCCGGCTCACTGGACATAGAAGTACCGGGATTCGGATGGCTAGTCCTCGTTATATGCAACAGAGGAAACAGCCACATCGCTGTACTGACCTGCAGCCTGAGGATAGAGTATTCCGGATCTGGACTTCCGGGAGATCCACTTCCCTCGGCGCTCAGGATGGCCCTGCTGCTGCTGATGGGAGGGGCAATCGCCATCGCGCTCGGAGGAGTCCTTGCGGGTTACATTGCCAGGCGCGGAAGGAAGGCTTGACGCGGAGGATATTTAAGATATACTCATATTCCTACTGGAAATAGGGGGAATTATGCTGATATCTACCAGAAGTCGCTATGCGTTGAGGATACTTGCCAGAATGGTAACCAGGTCGAATAGCGAACCGCTCTCGCTGGCCGCGCTTTCCGAGAAGGAACTCGTCTCCGTCCGGTACCTCGAACAGATATTTGGAAAACTCAGAAGAGCAGGGATCGTCAGAGGTAAACGAGGACCGGGCGGCGGCTACACTCTCGTGAGACCACCTGAGGAGATTTCCTTATTCGATGTAGTCTGTTCACTCGAAGCCGAATTCCTTCCCGCCAGCTGTCTCGCGGATAACAGGGAATGTTCTCCTTCTCAGTCTGAGGAGGACCCGGGCTGCCCTCTCGAGAACTCCTGTGTCACCAGGCCGCTCTGGATAAGGCTCAGGAACATCTATTACGATTTTCTGAGGGGTTACAGTCTTGCAGACCTTGCTGCCGGACGAGTGGCTCAAGAAGGAGAGAAAACATAATGTGGAAGTACTCCGAGGAACTTATGGATCACTTCATGAACCCGCGGAATGCGGGGGAACTCGATAATCCGGATGGACACTCCGAAGTCGGCTCTCCTCAGTGCGGAGATGCGATGACGCTCGATATAGATGTTGATGACAACGATATAATCACCGATATCCGCTTCCAGACATTCGGCTGCGCGGGAGCCATTGCTTCCGCTTCAGCCCTGACAGAAATAGCCAAGGGACGGACCATCGAATCGGCGAGGTCGATCAAGAACAGCGAAGTCGCCGAATTCCTGGGCGGAATGCCGCCGGAGAAATATCACTGCTCGGTAATGGGACACGAAGCCATGACAGAGGCTCTTCGCGATTATGAAGAGAAGAGAGACAAGGCTGCAGCAATTTTCAAGATGCTTCTCTCGGAAAGGCCGGGGGACCTTGCATCAGCGCTTGAGGGTGTTGAGGTCAGTCTTGTTCATGCGCATCCGTCTCGAATACTGGTGGAGATCGAATCAGGAGACACGGCCGCCATATGCGCTCAGCTCTCGGGAGAGATGACAGAGCGGATCGGCAGCGAGGTGGAAGTAAGAGTTGTCTCATGATCTATCTGGACAGCAACGCAACTACGAAGATGGCCCCGGAAGTTCTCGAGGAGATGCTGCCATTCCTGACGGAGGAATTCGGAAATCCTTCCAGTTTCCATACTTTTGGAAGCCGGATACTGGAGGAAGTGGAGAAGGGCCGGGAACGACTTGCGGCACTTCTCTGCGTCTCTCCGGAAGAAGTATTCTTTACATCGGGCGGCACCGAGAGCGATAATGCCGCACTTGAGAGCGGTGTCTCCTGGGATCCCGACAGACCGGGTCTGGTCACTACGTCTGTCGAGCATCCGGCCATACTGGAGACAGCGCAATACCTGGAGAGCCAGGGGAATCCTCTTCACGTTGCAAAGGTCGACAGAGAGGGAGTGCTTGAGATTCACTCGCTCAGGGAGGGCATAACTGAGCATACAGGGATAGTCTCCGTGATGGTCGCCAACAACGAGACAGGCGTGATCATGCCGGTGGCAGAGGCCGCCGAAGCTGCTCATGAGAAGGGCGCGCTATTTCATACCGATGCTGTTCAGGGAGTGGGCAAGATACCTCTGGATATCGATGCCATGGGTGTGGATATGCTCAGCCTGTCCAGCCACAAGATACACGGTCCAAAGGGAGTTGGCGCCATATACATCAGGAAAGGCACTCCTTTCTCTCCTCTCATCAGGGGGGGGCACCAGGAGAGAGGGATCCGTGCCGGGACCTATAATGTGGCGGGAATAGTCGGTCTCGGAATGGCAGCAGAGCTTGCCAGACTGCATCTCGAGGAAGAGATCGGTCCCGTTTCCGAGCTCATGCGAATACTCGAGGATGGGGTTCTTGCCTCCTGCCCTGAAGCCGTTATAGCCGGCTCCGGTGCATTGAGGCTTCCCAACACAGCTACGGTGCTTTTTACAAGTGTTGAGAGCGAGGCCATCCTGACTCTGCTTGATCTCGAGGAGATTTACGTTTCCTCTGGTTCAGCATGCAGCACGGGGAGCAAGGATCCCAGTTACGTGCTTTCGGCAATGGGTGTACCACAGATGCAGGCCAATACGGCCATCAGGTTCAGCCTCAGCCGCTATACGACAAGAGCGGAAATAGAACGTGTACTCGAGATTCTGCCGCCATTCGTGCGGAAGCTCAGGGAGATATCCCCCTATTC
>JAOZQW010000010.1:0-1879 GCA_029932015.1 Candidatus Fermentibacteraceae bacterium | reverse complement strand
GCTAGAAACCCGCTCCAGTCCATGAAGCACCGACGGACATGCTGTAGGAGGCTGCCCCGTCGAGACCGGCTCTCACTGTCCAGAAGAAGACAGTGTTGTGAAGGGCATTGAAGGCCAGCGTGCCCGCGGCATCAAGGGAACCTGCAGAATTGCCCTGGAGAGAGGCTGCCAGCTGCAGATCCTCTGTAAGGAAACTAGTGCCGCCTGCGGAGAATTTCATTCGATCCGTAATATCATCCTCAAAAGGGTTCCTTCCCCCGTTGAGTACATAGAAGGCGGAAAGCTGCAGTTTGAAGAGCCGGAAAGTCGTCCCCGTGGCGCAGCCCAGGGCAAGCTCCGTTCCGGGATCCCGTCCCCTTGAGCCGGTCGGCAGTCTCAGCTCTCCCCTGAGCACGAGGTTCGTTCCTCCCCTTGCAGTTTCGTACAGCCATCCGCAGCCGACGGAGATGTCACCGAGCAGTGAGCCGTCACTGGTCTCATCATCCAGATAGACCGGTATCTCACCTCCGAGTTCAACATTCTCGGTCACTCCCCAGGTCGCTCCGACCGGAAGGATAAGACGGCTGCCAAGGGCATCTTTCAGGCTGAGATAATCCAGTCTCGCCTGCACGCGGAGGAGTCCCATGTCAAGGACTTCGCTTTCGGGAAGAAAGAGAAATCCAGACAACCCGCCCTGTGTTGATGTGCGGGGGGACAGGTCTTCTGCAGGAGCAGCAGCAGCGGTCACAAGCAGTGCGGCAACGAGAATGGCTTTGGACATAGGTCCTTCCCTCCAGTGTTCGAGGTTGACGCCCGAAGATACGAAGAGAATCTTCGTGGGGCCAAAAGAGTCACACTATCAGTAATGGAAAGGGCTCATGAAATGGACTGATGCAGGCCTTCTGCTCCTGATATTGAGCGGAATTGCGGGGCTGGTTACAGTGCTGACATCTCCGGCTCCTCTCATCCAGAGAGGAGAGTCCCATCTGCCGGAGGGACCAGCCGATCCCCTCGATCTGCTTGAGAGGGAGTTCGCCACGATCTGCTATGGGGAGACTTTTAAAACCTCCGGAGCAGCGGGAGATACTCTGCTGAGATCAATGGACCTGCTTAGAGACATTCCTGTAGACGAGGCGAATCTTCACATTACCAGATCTCTGGCGAGGCTTGGTTTTCAGCACCATGTCACATATGCCGACCAGGCTCTGGGACTCTCGTTTATCTGCACAACACCCGGTGGGAGTCCCGTCAGACTGGTTCTGATAACAGCGGACAGGTGACACATCTGCCTGACAGAGAGAGCCTCTCTGGTTGTTGACAGAGCGCAAAGCGATATGTATTCATCGGTTCCCGTATTTTCAGCTATATTCGGGGCGGTATACTGTCTGAAGGAGTTCAGGGGTCGATAAGGGACCGAAGGGTTCCCTCGGATAACAGGACAGGACGACCCCCCCGCCGATCAAGGTATCCACGGAGGTAAATTACATGGATAAAGCCGCCAGGTGGCGCATCTGGAGTTCTGTGGCGCTCTTCGTCGTTTCTGTCATCATGGTATGGCCCACCGTAAACTGGTTCATGCTCTCCCCGGAGGAGAGGGACAGGGCCGAGGCCAGCGTACAGCCGGAAACTGACAACCCGCACCTCATGTCCATACTCCAGGAACTCCAGAATGAAGGCGGAGAAGGCCTCATCGAGGAGTATCGCGATCTGTACGAGGAGAAGGAAGGGACCATAAGGCTTGGTCTTGACCTGCAGGGCGGTATGTATCTCGCCTATACAGTAGAGCCAACTCCGGGACTGGATGCCGACGAGGCAATCGACCAGGCTCTAGAGGTCATCAGGAACCGTATAGACGAGTTTGGTGTGTCGGAGCCATCCATCACGAAGCAGGGGGACGACA
>JAOZQW010000196.1:2119-4874 GCA_029932015.1 Candidatus Fermentibacteraceae bacterium | reverse complement strand
TATCTCCTCGACGCCAGAGATGGTTTCGAGGCGGTAGATACCGGTGGCGGCTGCATGATCAGGAGGAATGTATACAAATACATTGTAATTGCCCGTTCCCGGAAGCACGGGGGTCCACCTGCCGATGCAGGTATCCGGAAGAGCCGCTGTCGACCAGGTCCACCATGCATCGCCCCCCCAGCCGCTGCCGGTCAGGTGCCAGAACTGAGAGCTGCCAAGCTTCTCGAATCCCATGCTCCTGTCATCCACCAGTGTATCGGCTTCCAGGGGTATTGATGCCTGTGCATAGAAGAGCTGGCTGACACCTATCTCCACATGTCCGTTGTTGTATCCTGGCCAGTCATAGAGTACGTCCTTGCCGTTGTAGTGACTGCCCCAGCCCGGCTCATTCGCGTTACCATAAGGGTCATTTACTATAACGGTGTGATCGGCGTAGTAGCCGTTGAAGAGGATTATGTGACCCGAGCCCAGCACGTTGCTCGAGCAGACCACAGGATAGCCAACATCGAGTTCAGCAGTGAGGGTCGACCAGAGCTGACCTGCCCAGGCCGATGAGACCTCGTGCTGCTCCAGAAAATCAACCATGTAGTCCCAGACGGCTCCTCCGTACTGCCTGCAGATGAAGCCGTGAGCTCCGGGCACCCATATGCTGTCAGGTGATACTCCCTGGATGTTGTAGGAGTACCCCAGAAAAGTGTACTCCTCCGGGATGTAGCTGCCCCATGGGCTCCAGTGGCCCGGGGAGGGGTAGGATGCCCAGATGGAGTCCGGCGGAAGCATACGGTAGAACTGGACCGTCATCATGCAGGAGGTCGGGCCGCAGGACCAGCTGCCGTTGAACCAGTCCGGAGTGTCCCATCTCTGGTGCATGTAGGGGACATCGAAATGAGCTTCCGGTTCGTCCCGCCATCCGGGAGATTCGATCTCGGGGAGCAGAGAGTGATGCACTGTGTGGATCATTCCCCGCGTTGCATCGGTAAAGACCACGTCACCGGATGGAAGCTCAAGCGGATGCAAAGGCACTCCGTCCGAGGGAATTTCAGCCCTGACGCCCAAAGCCGGATCCAGAGATTCCAGTCGACCGGAGACAGGGACGGGACCTTCAAACTCGGATAGTATGGAATAGAGTACTCTCCCGTCTGGAGTCCAGCGGGGGAACAGACCGTGTGACTCGTCGATGAGGATCTCCTCAGTATTCTCGTCCAGGATAATGAAGCCACCGGCTGCCCGTACCGCGAGCACTCCTCCTCCGGGGCCGGCGAAGAGTCTGGAGAAGGTGGTGGTTTCCAGTCCGGGAATACGGTGATCCGCCCCGGAGCCATCAAGTTGAAGAACCAGGATTCCTCCTGATGCTCCCGTGAGCCAGGCTTTGTCATCGGTCAGGGCAGCCCAGGCGGGATCCTCGGCGATGAAAAAGGATGACACCTCACTGCCGTCGGTGTCGAGTTCAAGGAGATACCCGTTGTCCGCGACCAGAAATGTCCCCTCCCGAGCCGGGAAGGGTCCCGAGAAGGATCCGGCCTCGTAGAGCACCCGGCGATGGCCGGAGGGTGTTGAGAAGATGACTCTCTGCAGGGAGTCCGGGGGACATTCCTTGAAAAGAACATCACATCCGGAAACGACGATGTTCCGACCGGCACCAGGCTGTTCCGACAGGATCGTAGTCTTACCTTCAAGGACGGTAAGCGCCAGCCCGGCTCCCCTGCCGTCGGTAACCAGTATTCCACCTGGAAGTACCCCGCCGGCAACTTGGATGGAGGCCGGACCTGGAAGGTCTGCAGCCAGAAGCAGGACGAGTGCAATTATCTGGAGAAACATCACTGACACAGTCTGCCGACCGGTGCCACGTAGATGACGAACTCCTTTTCACCGTCCAGACCGAGCAGCGTGTCCATCTTCTCCTGGTCATATGCTCCGATTGCGCAGGTTCCGAGCCCCATCGCGGTGCAGGCGAGATAGAGGTTCTGGCAGAGATGACCAGCATCAAGAGCGATCACCTTGCCGGAGACAGGACCGTATCTCCATTCAGTCCTGTAGGGGATGACTGACCAGACGAAACAGACGGCGCAATCGCCTGCAAACTTCTGCCCCAGGCATCCATCGGCGGCACTTTCTGAGGAGATATGGTCCCCAACGCGGGCAAGAGCGTGATCCAGAGGGAGGTAGCGGTAAAGCCCCGGCTTAATCCCTGTCACACTGTTAACGAGGAGGTAAGTATCCATCGGATGCCTTGCCCCCCCGGATGGCACGGAACGAAGAGAGGCGATGCCTTCACGGAATACCTTCTTGACGCCCTGGGTAGCCCACAGCAGCCAGGACAGCTCTTCCATGGTGATTGGTTCTTCGGTGAACTTCCTTACACTTCGCCGGGCATCGATGATCCCGCCGATCGGCATATCTGCATGTGCGTCCGGGTCGGCCTCAGGAAGCTTGACGACCTCAGTTGCCTCTGGCAGAGGTCTCTGCAACGGAGGATACTCGATCCCCTTGCTCTGATCGCTCTCAAAGTCGTCCAGCAGGTCCCAGTTGGATTTCAGTGGATCTCTGTTCAATTCCCCTCGGTCCGATCGAGCCGGATGATCAGTGCGTTCATGTCGCCGTCTCCGTAAGAGCTCGATCCTCCGGCAATGATGATATCCCCGGAAACGGTCTCAATGATATCCATGCAAATATCATCCTCGATGCCGCCAAGGGGTAGTTCCCATATCAATTCGAGGGGCTCAAGAGATATCTCCCACAGGAAGATCTCCTGTGT
>JAOZQW010000196.1:0-2019 GCA_029932015.1 Candidatus Fermentibacteraceae bacterium | reverse complement strand
GGGACCTCCCCAGGTCGTTTCGAAGAGTTCTGCTCCGGTCAGATCAAGACCCCACAGACTGGCATCTCCATCTTCTCCGTTTGAGTAAGTAGTGCCCGAGACGAGCAACTCGCCATAAGCGTAGATGATGCAGAAGGCCTGCTCCTGCATTTCTCCGCCGAAGGTTCTCTCCCAGGTCGGATTTCCGAGGAGATCGAAGAGTGCAACCCAGGCATCTGAACGACCTGATCCTGCAGACCATGTGTACCCGGCCGCAGCAATAGAGCCATCTCCCAGGACTGTGAGTGAGTTGAAGGACTCGTCCAGACCACCGCCGAAGAGTTCCTCTCGAAGCACTTCTCCATCCGGGTCGACGGTCACGAGCCAGCCGTCCGAACCGCCATTTCCATCATCTCGGGTAGTCTCTCCGCAGGCGATGAGATTTCCGTCAGGAAGGAGTACGATATCGTAAAGACGGTCGTCCTGTATACCTCCGCAGGTCTTCATCCAGAGCATCTCACCAGTTGCCCCGTCCAGGCGCATCAGATACCCATCATAGTCGCCCGTGCTGAACGAAGCGGTGTATCCCGCTGCGATCAGATCACCATTTTCGAGTTCGACCACTGAGCAGAACAGGTCCTTCTGAACACCCCCATGATGGGTGAGCCATTCTGTCCGTGGTATTCCACTCGAGCACACCAGCGCAGCGACGATCATACAGCTAAGCATCATAGTCCCCGTTCAGATCAGGGCCATTCAAGAAGGTCTTCAGGGCCGGTCTCCACGGCCCAGGCGTTGTAGCTTCCCGATTCATCGGACCATGTGCGCCCGCCCATCAGGATAGATCCTCCTTCGTCCAGAGCCATTCCACAAGTTGTGTTCCACGCGGAGTCTCCGACAGTCATCTGCCAGATAATATTACCCCAGGGATCCATTCTGATAAGCTCAGTGTCATAGCTTCCTGAGCCCCGGGACATCGTATTGCTAAGAATGACGAACCCGCCCACGTCCAATTCCACCGCGTCCCAGGCGCAGTCGTTGTAATCCCCCTCCAGCTCCAGTGACCAGACCTCCTGGCAGTCAGAGTCCGTTGAGACCAGCCATGTATCTGTCTGGTAACCTCCATCCTCCATGGTTGAGCCAACAAGAAGGAAGCCTCCATCATCCGATTCAATAATGCACCTGGCTGTTTCATGGCCGCCGTTGTTGAAGGAGCTTGCCGCCCTGCCATTTCCGTCCTCATCACAGATCACCATATGGAAATTGCCATCGCTGCCGCCGCAGATCGCGTAGCCTCCATCACTGAGAGGTACGACTGAATAGGCCACTTCAGACCCTGCAGTGCCGAAGGACCGGGTCCACTCGAGTTCTCCATCACTGTTTACAAGAACAAGCCAGAAATCCTTGCCGCCTGCACCAGTGGACTCGGTATAACCCGCAGCGATATACATTCCGCCTGTAGCCTCCGCTATATCAAAAAGCACATCGTTATCAACATGAGCCAAACGATTGCACCAGATCTCGTTGCCGAAATAGTCGAATTTAGCTATGAAGCCATCCAGCTCGCTGTTTGAAAAAGTGCTTCCGCAGACAAGATATCCCCCCTGAACCTGGAGTACATCCTGACCGACTGTCGAGAGGTCCCAGCCGGTCTCAGTCTGCCATTGCAGCTCTCCCTGCGGGGTGAGCTTCATGATGAGGAGAGATTCCAGCTCCTCGTCGGCAGTTCCTGCTTCACCCACAGCGATGGCTCCACCATCATCAGTGAAGTCAATTCCCCATATGCGTGAGTCATACTCAGAGGGAATGGTAGTCTCCCATATAACCTGGGGAGCTCCGGCATATACCGAAACGGTGACGAGAAGAATCGTCAGAATAAAGGAATGCAACGGTTTACTATTACTTTGAGAACCGGCGCGATGGCCAGCGGAACGAATGGAGTCCATGGGCACCTCATTTCCGGCCCCTCCCCATAACCCCGGATGATAGTGTCTGGAAAACCCGAGCCCATGTCAAGTGCAGAATTGAGGCCGGGCCTCA
>JAOZQW010000195.1:3791-4878 GCA_029932015.1 Candidatus Fermentibacteraceae bacterium | reverse complement strand
CCTTCGACCCGACCAGAATAGGTCCTCTGGGTGAGGCCGATCAGCCTCTCTTCGCCGCAGGTAATAATGGCAGTGTGTTCATCTCTGCAGCCGGTTCGGATATGCTCGATATAACGGGATTCACAGCCGATGGAACGGAGTTCCTCAGGATTTCAGAGGATATCGAGCGGCTGGAGAAGACTGCTGAGGAACTGGCAGACGAGGAAGCGGAATTCGAGGAGTTTGCCTCCAGGATGGGCTCAAGGGGCGGAGGAAGATCCGGGATCTCCCCTGAATTTGAACCAGACCTCTACAGACGTGCAGTAACGGCTCTGGGCATCGATGATTCAGACAGACTCTGGGTCAGACTCGGTGGCTATAGATTCCCGTTCTGGAACGTTTACGGTATGAACGGAGAACTTCTTTTTACAGCATCCCTGGAGCTTGATGATCCCGATATCGACGATATGGTCGTGAGGATTCAGGAGGAGGGCGCCGCCGCATGGGTGGAGGATCCTGTCACATGGCCGAGGATTCATATCATCCAGCTCCCTGAGTGAGGAAGCGGGCTATCTGAAGAACTCAGTCGTATGTAGAGAAGGCCTCACTCTCGCTGGCTGACATCCCCCAGGTGGGGACGAGAGACATGATCTCCTGCTGCGGATCGCGGCCAAGCCTGTAAAATGACTCTCCCCCAAGGATGATGCACTCCTCTTCCCCGCCTGCGGGAAGAAGGCGGAGAGCTGTCCTCTCGATCCCGGTCTTGACAGGTGTGCCGTTCATTCGAATGGCTTCATTCCTCTCGAGAAGCAGTGCGTCCTCCCCAATGCGCCAGAATCCCAGGTTGACCACTCCATCGTCAATTGACTCGAGATAGGCATACTCTCCGGTATCCCAGAAGAAGTAGCAGGTTTCATACCCGTCCGACAGACTGGGTTCCGAGTGCCAGAAGCCCGTTAGCTCTCCCGGCGCAATGGTCATGATCAGCATAAGGATCAGCATGTCTCCCGCCTTCCGCTCTGCAATGACACATCTTCTTCTGATTCTGAAGTGACGATAATCATGCAGTTGTCGATTGGCCAGGGACAGGGCTAGCGGATATTCTGAA
>JAOZQW010000195.1:0-3781 GCA_029932015.1 Candidatus Fermentibacteraceae bacterium | reverse complement strand
GAAGAGCCTGGTCCATGTCGGCGATGATGTCAGCCTCATCCTCCAGACCAACCGATACACGGATAAGTGCTGGAGAGATTCCTGCCTTGCGCAGTTCTTCCTCACCCATCGCGGAGTGTGTCGTGGAAGCAGGATGCGTGACTATTGTCATGCATGTTCCCAGATGCGTTGCGTGAACCAGAAGCTTGAACGCATCGATGACAGTGACCGCATCATCATAAGTACCTTTCACTTCGAAGGACATCAGGGAGCTGCACCCACTCATCTGTTTCTTTGAGACCTCGTGGTAGGAATTTGAAGGGAGACCAGGGTAGTTCACGGAGCTGACACCGGGATGCTCATCAAGGTAAGTGGCCAGGACCATCGCGTTGTGACAATGTCTCTCCATTCGGAGGGAAAGATGCTCGAGACCGATCAGGTTCAGCCAGGCATTGAACGGGGAGAGCGAAGCGCCAATGTATCGTATGCAGCCCTGCCGGATACCTTCAGCCACATCATGCGGACCACAGATGATCCCCCCGAGGGCGGAGGCGTTCCCGCAGATATACTTCGTTGTGGAGTGAACAACGATATCAGCTCCGAGATCTATCGGGCTCTGCAGGGCAGGTGTACATATAGTATTGTCCACGACGAGAGGGATGCCGTGTTCCCGCGCCAGTTTCGAGAGCTCAGGCAGATCGACGATGAACAGGTTCGGATTGCTCGGGCTCTCCACAAAAAGGAACTTCGTCCGAGGTGTTATAGCCGATGCCCAGGCGTCGATGCTCTCAGGCGAGGTGATCCAGTTGACCTTCACGCCCATCCTGTCCAGTCCCTTCTGAAAGAGCCCGAAGGTTCCCCCATAGACAAGATTTGACGACAGGAACTCGTCTCCCTTATCAAGCAGATGATGAGCCAGCATGAAAATGGCAGACATTCCCGAGGACGTTGCGATAGCTGATTCCGTATGCTCGAGAGCTGCCATTCGCTGCTCAAAAGCCTGTACGGTCGGGTTGTCCCAGCGACCGTAAGTGAAGCCGGGCTTCTCTCCCCTGAATATCTCAGCAGCTTCCTTCGCATCCTCGTACGGATAGGCTACCGACTGATAGATGGGGATCGTCATACTGTCTGGCGTGAAGCCCGAACGTCCAGCGTGGATGGCATTAGTATTGAAACGGAACTCATCCATTGTATCATCTCCATTCGCGGATCGTATTGAATGATTCAGAGGTATTAAACAGTTAATATTTCCTGGCATATATGTAGGAAATTAGAACCAACATCAACTGGATCGAGGGCCGGGAGCACATGGATGCTGCATGATGAGGATGTCTGGCCGTTCAGACGGAACTGCACGATATTCACAACAACATTTTCGCAACGGTGGGTTGATGAAGCCCAGCCCGTCTGCGAAGGCAGAGCAAAGGGAGCAAAACAACTTCGGGGGTTAGTATGAGATCATTCTTCACCTGTCTGACGGTTCTATTTCTATCCCAGCCGGTGCTGTCTCAGACAACGGTCAGCGGCAACCAGTCCGGAACCTGGACTGCTGCGGGTTCACCATACCTCGTTGTCGGTGAGATCGCTGTTCCAGCAGGTCTCTCACTCACTATCGAACCCGGAGTAGAGGTCACCTTCCAGGGACATTACAAGTTCATCGTGAACGGCTATCTCCAGGCAGAGGGAACGGAAGCTGACAGCATATTCTTCACAACGGATAATCAGTCGACCGGCTGGGGCGGCATCCGAATTGACTCGGATGATATCACCGATCTTTCCTTCTGCCGGATCGAATACGGGAAGACGGCAGGTGAATACCCGGACATGCACGGAGGTGGACTCGCGCTCCTCGGATCCGACGCAGTCGTATCCAACTGCGTTTTTGCTGATAACGATGCCACCGGAAACGACAACGGGATGGGCGGCGCTGTATACGCTTCAGGTACCGGGGGAGTTACGGAAACGCTGACGAGCTTCACCGATTGTCTGTTCATTCGGAATCACTGCTATGGCGAAGGCGGAGCAATCAAATTCACCGGAGATAATTTCACAGAGATAACTCGATGCGAATTCATTCTGAACGATTGCCTCTACGGGGGCGGAGCGATCTCATTCTATTCCGTTTTCGGCACAAAACTGACCAACTGCCTGTTTGCTGACAACTACACGATGTACGGAAACGGCGGTGCGATGAATACACTCGGGATGGGGAATACTCTCTACGTCATTAACTGCACGCTCTCCGATAATTCCGCTGTAACGGGAGACGGTGGAGGGTTCAACCTGGCATATGCGAATGCGTATTTCGTCAACAGCATCGTCTACGACAACCCCGGGATGTACAGCGATGATGTCAACTTGGATTTTGGTGGCTTCGCTGAGATCAACTACTGCGACCTGGCAATGCCCTCGGGAGCAACAGGCAGTCACAATTTCCACCTTGATCCCCAGTTCGTGGATCCGGCTGGTCTGTTCTATCAGCTCAGGGAGTCATCGCCATGTATTGATACCGGCATAGCACTCTTCATTCTGGAGGGTGACACACTCGTCAACCTCAGCCCTGAGCAATACTATGGCTCAGCACCGGATCTTGGCGCGTATGAGTACGATCCCGGAACCGGAATTGGTGAACTGGTCGTGGGTTCACAGACCGGATATGGACTGCTGCAGAACTACCCGAATCCCTTCTGCTCAAGTACAGCCATCAGCTATCTGCTGGAATCCGACAGCCATGTCTCGATAGAAGTGTATAACCTTCTCGGACAGCTTGTCAGGACACTTGCTGATTCAGACCTTCCCGCGGGTTCAGGATCGGTCATCTGGGACGGAAGAGACAGTTCGGGTCGGACAGTGAACTCGGGAGCATATATCATCAGGCTTCAGTCTGGTGCCCTGGTCAGCAGCAGGACAATAGTACTCCTGAACTGAGTCATCACGGCCATCCCATGTCACATGATGGGCACCGGAAGCAAACGTTTTACCTGTGAGCAGTCTGTGCATGGTTTACTGAACCATCAATACAGGTCATATTACAGTAATTCAGTAGGCAATTCAATATTCCGCATTGGAGATGTAAAACATGATTACTAAGCTGATCCTTCCCGGAATTCTACTCGCTCTGTTCTCTCTCGCATCCGCGAATACATGGCTGACGGAAGAGATACTCGATCACTCCGGTATCGGCTCGGATTGCGACCTGGCCATTGATGAATCCAGCGGACTTCATATCTGCTTCCAGTACAAATCGAACATTCTTCCCGGATCGAACCTCTACTATGCCTACAAGGCGGATTCGAGCGACGGCTGGGAGATCACACCAGTCGACGAACAGAACTACGAATTCGTTGGGGCTGACTGCGAGATTGATCTTGATTCGAATGAGAACCCCCACATCTCCTACCTGTTCGAAAGAGACTTCGAGTACATCCCCTATGTCATGTATGCCGCCTTCAATGAAACTTCATGGACGAAGACTCAGCTTACATCCTATGAAGGTGCCGACTGGGGGACTTCTATATACATGGATGACAATGATCATCCCCACCTTTTCTACTCACTATGGACAGTAGGGCTGACGCACCAGTGGAATGATGGGACGGACACCTGGATATCGGAGCTGCTCCAGTCAGGATACATACTCTCAAATCCTCATGCAGCCGGGGGACCTTCCGGTAGTATCGGTGTCGCCTACTTCTTTCTTGCCGATCAATCGTCCGAGAATGATATCAATTTTGCCGTTTTCGATGGGACTTCCTGGAATGTCGAAACCGCCTTCAATGCGAACGACAACCGCAGGATATGT
>JAOZQW010000009.1:3113-17543 GCA_029932015.1 Candidatus Fermentibacteraceae bacterium | reverse complement strand
GTGGAACCTGCGATGGGATACCGGACGATTCTTCGAAGAGAGCCATCTCCCGGGAGGGGACGAGAACGACTGGGGAAGAACGTACTGCCCTCCTGTTGAAGGCCTTTCCATCGGTGACAATATCGTCCAGATCATTGTCTCCTCTGTAGGTGGTGAAAGAAGGATATTCACCTTTCCCGATCTGCCCGGTCTTGTTGTCCTCGACTCTCTTGCTGTCGGAAGCATCACATCGATCAGAACCTCCATTGATGGCTGGGAATCAGGTCCGCCGGTGATAACGCTCTCAGGTACCCTCGAAGCAAACTCAAGGACCATCCTTTACAGACCATTCCCGGGTCCACCATCAGAACTCACCGGAATGCTCGCAGATGCGCTGGAGAGTACAGGGATAGAGATATTCAGCGTTGAAGAGGGAACGGTCCCCGATGATACGAACCTGGTCAGGACATCAACCATCTACTCGGCCCCCCTCTTCGTTCTCCTCTCGTCGATGAATAAATGGAGCAGAAATATGGTCGCCGAGATGGTTCTTCGAACCGTAAGCCTCGAGGCCGGGCATCTTCCGGCTTCCACCGGTGCGGCCTGTGATCTTGCCGGAGAGATCATCGGACAGCTGACACCGGGAACACCGGCCGGAACGATAGCTGACGGTTCGGGTCTATCCAGACTGAACGGACTTGCACCGAGACACCTCGCAGCTATACTGAATGATGGGATCAGTTCTGCTGAATGGGGTGTTGAATTCCTGGCAACGCTCCCTGTTAATGGCGTGGACGGTACACTGAGAACCAGGATGGGCAATCTGCCTCCCGGGAGTTTCCGGGGCAAAACAGGTTCGCTGAATGACACTTCCTGCATAGCTGGTCTGCTGCGAACTTCCTCTGATATGCAGCTCACAGTCGTACTGATGCTGGAAGTGCCAAGCGGATATACCTGGACAGCCAGAGCCTGGCAGGACAGCTTCATCACATGGCTTTACGAGAATTACTGATCGGAGCCGGAGTCTGCCAGAAAGGATCTGAAAAGGAGCCGCACTGGAGTTGCCAGGGATTCGAAAAACACCCCTGCTGAAACCTTGGAAGCTCCCATTGCCCTCTCTACAAAGACAATGGGTACCTCTGACACATTCATTCCACGCTTCCAGATCCCGAACAGAGTCTCAACAAGAAAAGCGTAACCCGAAGACTTGATACCGGACGAGAGTAGTGCAGGTACTGCCTCGATACGCATACCTCGGAAACCGCTCGTGCAGTCTGTGAAAGGCATTCTAGTGATCGCTCTGATGTACCAGTTGGCCACATAGCTGAGGTTCAATCGGATTATTGACCAGTTGAGCACACTGACACCCCTGAGATATCTTGACCCGATCACGAAAGTGCTGTCATCCAGCGCCTTGTCCAGTGCCTTGAGATGGGAGGGCTGGTGTGAGAGATCAGCGTCCATCATGAATACCCTGTCCCACATTCCCTCCTTAACGACTCTCCTGTACGCAGCGCGATAGGCCTGCCCGAGACCTTCCTTTTTCTCCCTATCCAGGAGATGCACTTTAGGATCTGACCGCATCAGCACACGTATCTCATCCGCAGTACCGTCCGGGGAACTGTCATCGATGAACATCACATCATAATCGCAGGCATCTCTTATAAGCCTGTACAGAGGATCGATATTGGCCACCTCATTGTAGGTGGGTATAAGCACGATCCTTCGGGGAGTATCTATGCTCAGGACGATACCCTCTCGAGATAGGTGTCGTTCTTGGTATCAACTTTGATGATCTCACCCTCCTGAATGAAGAGAGGGACCTGGATCACAAGACCGGTCTGCAGAGTCGCCGGTTTTGACCCTCCGCTGGCTGTATCTCCCTTGAGACCGGGATCAGTAGTGATGATTCTGAGCTCAACAGTTCCAGGGGGTTCGACCATGATGGGATTTCCATCAACGAAGGCTATCTTCACCTTGCAGTTTTCAACGAGGTACCTGGCCGCTGTTCCCACGAGTTCGTGATCGAGATGTATCTGCTCATAGCTCTCGGGATCCATGACAACATATGCGAGGTCATCCTTGTAAAGGTACTCCCATACGCGGTGCTCCACTCTTACTTCGGTCACCTTCTCACCGGCGCGCCAGGTCTTGTCAATGACCTTGCCGGATAGGACTTCCTTCAGTCTGGACCTAACGAAAGCCGCCCCCTTGCCCGGATTAACATGCTGGAACTCAACTACCTGTGAGAGTACGCCGCCGATATCGATGACCATTCCGCGCCTGAAATCATTTGTAGTCGCCATTGCTTGAGTGAACCTCCGAGTTTTCCTGAAGATTATCGAATCGGGTCAGGATTCCCGATCCTGAAACAATTCCAGGATGATATCCATTGCATGGATGTAGGACCTGAGACCGGCGCCGATAACAACCGCATCGGCTGCCCTGGCTGTCAGAAGCTGTCTCCTGATGGGATCCCTGGTGAATACCTGACTGATGTGCACCTCGGCAACAGGGCCCGGAAACGCCTTCATAGCATCCATGATGGCGATCGAGTAATGAGAGTATGCAGCTGGATTGATGATGAGTCCAATTGAAATGCTACCCGCCGAGCTGATAGCCGAGACTATCTCTCCCTCTACGTCTGATTGCAGATACTCAAGGATCAGACCGTGATCTGCAGCTCTTTCCTCCAGAAGTCCAATGAGGTTCTCTTCAGTGCCGGTCCCGTAAATGCCGGGCTCTCTAGTTCCGAGCAGTCCCAGATTGGGGCCGTTGATGACGGAGATTCTATGAGTTGAAGTCACTCTGAACTGCCCTCAAAGGAATGCAGCCCCAGGCCGATCTTCTCCTCCTCAGTGAAAAGATCGAGAAGACTTGCGGCTTCTGGTGGTATTCCCCTTTCGATAGCATCATCCGCTGGCGAACCGTCATCATGATCATCATGGACGGCATCCGCATTATCTGCGGGGATCTCCTGATCCTGGAGAACCCTTCTCATTCGATCGGTCTCAGGAAAAGCCGGTTCTGTCTCAGCATCCGATTCAACTTCTGAACTACTTGCATCGTCATCGGTGATCGGATCATTCCGATCGCGGCCGGCCCGGGCCTCCTCCAGCATATCCAGGACCTCCTGGTCCCCAGGCTGCTCCAGGAGATACTCCTCGAGGTAGTCAATCGACTCTCTCCATATCTCTCTTTCGAAGGTCATTTCGGCCATGTTTCGAAGGGCGACAAGATTAAGGGGCTGACGTTCAAGAAGGGACCGGAACGTTTCCATTGCGCTGTCCAGTCTGCCCGCAGATCGATGGCATCGGCCAAGAACGATCTCAATTGAAACGGTGGTCGGCCATCGCCTCAGACCCTCTCTGGCGAGGTCAAGAGCCTCATCATATCTGCCGGCCTGCCTCAGCAGATCTGCAAGTCTGGCGCAGATCGTCCTGGAAGGGGTGGTCTTCCACTCGCTCTCGAACTCCGTAATACTGCGTGAGATATTTCCCTCTGACACATTAACTCCCGGGGATAAAACTGTTCATTATCAGCCAGCCTTCTCGGATGTAGGGCTCCTTCTCCAGGTTCTCATGGAAAATTTCAAGGTCAAGAAGGAACCTGACACCCTCATAATGGAGAATATAACTGGTGAAAGCTCCGGCGTTCAGATGTTCCGGATTCCTCCACATACCAAGGAGCCTCCAACCCTGAACACCGCGGACCGAGAGAGGGAGAATCTCAACCCTCGACTGATCTACTGAGTCCGAGGCGGCATTGTAGAAGAAACTCCTTGCAACTGCTTCCCGCCAGAGAACCGATTCTTCACCACTGAGAATTCTGCCGTCATCGATCCAGCGAATGCTGAGCATGAGGAAACAGTTGTCGGAAGGACTCCTCTGGTACTGAATGAAACCGGCCTCTGGATCCCACTCTGACAGATGGTACGACTTGGGAATATCCATGGTGAATCCAAGCGTCTGGAGACTGTCCATCCTCTGTGGACTGCTCATCTGCGTGGAGACGAAACTTTCATAGATATAATCACTCAGATGCTGGTTGTAGGCTCTCTCCAGAGCATCCGAGATCACACTTGCATCGTGATCCGAAGGAGAGACCAGACCAAATATGAATTGACCTGCAGCCCATTTATCAAGACCGGAATACAAGCCGTTCTCAAGGATCAGTCCTTCGGGCAGTTCTGATGGATCGGCAACAAGAAAGAGGATGGTTCTACGCTCTTCCAGGTCCCCATCGAACTCATGGAGGGAACAGGTTGAGAAAGAAAACACCGGTTCCTCGGTCACCGTGGACACATAAAGCTGAACATCATCGAGCAGCGCATCGACAGCGTCTGCATCGAGAGCCTCGTCAACTACAACAAGAACACCCTTCAAGGGACCTGTTGCCGGTCCTGAACAGCCAAGCACGAGCATAGCCAGAACCGGTAGAATCAGCCCTCTCATTGCTCCTGCCGCTTCTTCTTCCTCCTGCCGGAGAAGATGGGAGCTGTTATCTTGAGCAGTGATATCACGGCTGGAAGAAATCTGGTCGCTCCGTCAACGAGTGGTGAGGATGAGGACTTGCCATTGAGCCGGTTGAGCAGCGATGTGGATGCATTTGCGCTTCTGCCGATGTCCTCACCAGTCCTCTCGACCTGCTGCAGGGCAGACGATAACCTCGGCATCAGTTCGGATACCTCGTCTCCAAGGCTCTTCATGGTTCTATCCATTTCCTCCAGTGTCTTCCGCAGACTCAGGACCAGTGAAATGAAGAATCCAAGACCAATGAACAGACCGGCTACACCCACCAGCAGCACGATGAAAACGCCTGTCATGCGTCACTCTCCCTCTTCCTGACCGTCCCCGCCGGGAAGAGCATCCTGGCGGGGAACCGTCTCTTACTTACTATGTCGTCAGTCCTCGCGACGGAGGATAACTATCTCAACCCTCCTGTTGAGGGATCGTCCCGCATCATCAACGTTGAGCGCAGCAGGTCTGCGCTCTCCGAACCAGGAGGTCTCTATTACTACATCTACACCGGAGAGCCTCTCGGTGAGGTAATTTGCCACGTTGATGGCCCTCCCCATGGAGAGACCGTCATTGAACGAGAAGGTGCCGTCACTGTCGGCATGCCCCTCGACCGAGACGAAGACTCCGGGATTAGCAGTGAGAGTCCTGACGACCTGCTCCAATGCGGCAAACTGATCATCGCGAATCTCCTCGATATCGTAATCGAAGTAGATCGTCGAAACGGGCAGACCCTCGCGTTCAGTAGCAACGATTACAAACTGGAACAGATTGATGGGATCCGTCTCGTAGTAGCAGTACTCGAGGTCTTCGTTGATCTGACGCACCTCGACATCCAGTGGCACTCCTCCCTGCACCCTTGAAAGACCGATCGATACCGGATCAATCCGGTTCTCGTCCATCCAGAGTTTGCTTACCCGGAAACTCAGGGATGCTTCGAGAATGTCCACACTATCCACTTCACCATATACAGTTCGGGGTTCGAGCATGACAAGCTCCGCCGGTCTGCATGTGACGAGAACGTCACCGAACCGGTCAAGAGCAGCTTCGAAGAAGAAGGTGCTGTCATCCTCATCGATGAGTGCGAGCGGGACCCTTTCGAGCGATCCGTCCTCCAGGATGAGCCACATCCTGAGAAGCCTTGATTCCAGATCGTTCTCATCTATCCAGCTGCCAGATACTCTCAGATAGGCAGTGAGTTCCCGGATGTCCTCCCGGACAAAACTGTGGCTGGTGGGGAAGTATGCGTAAACCTGCTGGCCGGGATCAAGAGTGATCTCGGAATTCACCGGAAGCTGGTCATACTGGGCAACGATAAGAGAGTCACCCTGGATATCTCTGCTGGCCCATAGACCGACCTCATAAAGGTCGGTGCCAGTGAACCATGTCCGCATGTCCACCATCGGTGGAAGCGGCATCCTGGAATGACCTTCTGACCAGGGGTCACCACCGATTCTGAACGTAAGTCCCGCGCGGTGTCTTCCGAATGTGTTGTAGAGTTCGTTCAGCGGCAGGGCTGCAGCATAATCGAACTCCATCGGTATCGAGCCTTCTGTTCTGGCTGAAAATCCCGCGGAGACCTCATGTGCCCGTCCGGAAGTCCTGAAAGCGTAACCGGCTCTGAGGCCCCATGTTGCAGAAGGACCGATCCACTTCTCAAAACCGGCCGCTACGGTGAGGTCCATGTCTCCGCCGATGTCTTCAGTTCCGTAATCAACCTGAAGCACAGGTGTAACGAACCTGGGATAGAAGGCTGCTCCAAGGGAAAAGCGCATCGGAGGTGCATCCTCCTCCCCGAGGCCGAGATCCGGCTTGAAGATGTTCCTGGCGGTACCTGCAATGGTCGCTACCCTGCCGAGTTCCGCCTGAAAACCGGCGTCGAGCGCTATTCCCTCGCCCCTCTGTCCATTGAGTGAGAAAAGCGGATCGTACCATGTGAACTCATTGTCCTCGAATCGCCTGAACAGGTAGCGTCCGGTAAAACCGAAGGAAACAGGGAATATCCCCGGGCGGAAGGCGAGTGTGAGATTGGCCTCTCCCTCAGTATACAGGTCCGAGGTGGTCAAGTACTCCGCCCCGGCGGCAAGAGCAACGAACCTCGAAATCGGCTGCAGATAACTCAGTGCAGCATAGTGAACCGTTCCCAAGTCCATGTTGGGATAGAGACTGGTGTATTCAGTACCTATCAGTATCCTGCCCGCTCTGAGTATCGAGGCGGGATTCCACCATGCCCCCCAGGCATCGTCACCCAGGGCGGCGAAGGCACCACCGAGTCCCATTGCCCTTGGTCCTGGCTGAAGGTCGGCACTGACAGTCGAGGTGAGAACGGCAAGCATAAAAAGGAGTACGGTTATCTTGCAAGACATATTACACCGCTCCTCCTCTGGTCTGCAGCCCAGGCCATGAAGACGTAAATACCTCCGGCCACCCGTCCTCCCCCATCGTCAATTCCATTCCAGGAGGGCTGGATACCCTCGATGGTTCGAAGGGGTACGCCCTCCATACTGTAGATAGTCACTGTTATGAGCTGATCCTCATACGCGGGCCAGATGAAGTATGCATGATCATTGATCCCATCCGAATTGGGCGTGAAGGGGTTTGGGATGATCGAGAGATCCTCACCCAGGTCACGAGTGAGAACGTAGTCCCTCAGGGTCATTTCATCCTCAAGGATGCTTACAGTATCCTCGATCGTGATATAGCCCTGATGCGCCACTTCAAGAGGGATCTGTCCAACCGGCACATTATCGAAAAGGTACTCTCCTTCGTCATCAGTTATCACATCGAGACCGAACTCCTCGATGGTGAGACTGACATCCTTCAATGGCTGTCCGGTAAGTGCATCCTGGACTGAGCCGCTCAGGGAGCCGCTGGGTCCCTGGGGGATGGCGCTGGCCATATTGCTGTAGTCGCTCTCGCCAGTTGGATCCTGGTAGAGGCATGTTACCCAGTAGTAATAAGTCACACTATTACTGACAAGCGAATCGACATAGGTCGTATCACCTGAATTCAGGGTGACCAGCGGATCAGGATCGGGCGAGATAGGACTGAGACTTCTGTAGAGCCTGTAGCCTGTCAGTCCCCTGGAGCTATCTCTGTCATCTGTGGAAACCGAGGGAGGACTCCAGCTGAGAGGAATGAATCCGTCGTTGCCGCTCTCCGCGCTGAGATCTTCTGGTGGAGCAAGCGTACCCTCGACGAGGAAGGGGCCGTAACTCGATCTATTGTTGTCCTCAGCGGACTCCTCCACAAGTTCACTTTCATCCACTTCTGCGACCATGTACCTCTCACCGAGGTCAAAGTATGTGAAGGTAACCTGTTCGCTGGATGAGACGCTCTCGCCACCGAGCAGGGGCGGGACATCAAAGGTCGAGACAGGATTGGTGGAGCTGTCGGGGTCTGTTTCCAGATAGAGCGTCAGATCGCTCGGACCGGATGGACCCTCTCCCTGATTGGTCACAACAACCGAGAAATTGACTGTCTCCCCTACTTCGAAAGGAGGTGAGATGGAAGGACTGGGGGCTGACACGACGAGGTCAGGATAGGCGACAACTACCTGGAAGAGCACGGAGTCAGCCTGGATCCCGAGGTTGGCAGCATTCACTCTCGCCATCAGCTGGTAAGTGCCTGGCTGGGTTGGAGTACTGAGAGTGAATGTATCGACAGCTGCCGCATTCCTGTAGACAAGATTCCCCATATACCGCGGGATATCGACCTCACCCTGGAAACCTGCTGGTGCATCAATACTCGCCCAGGTTCCCACTGCGACATATCCTCCGGGATTCTCAACGGTCAGAGGAATATCCAGTTCGCTGTCGGGGGAAGCGTAGAGGGTTGTATCTGCTGGAGACAGAACTGCGACCCCAGGATTTCTGGAGTATGTGTAGATAACAAGGGAGTACTTCTCCTCCTCGAAGGGATTCCCGGGATCGGACCAGGATTCAGCGCTTATCCTGGCCTCCCATGCTCCATACTCCGGATTTTCGAGACAGATCCGTTCGATGGGACTCTCCGAAGTCACACCGGCGGGAAGCGTGAAGGTATACTCAATGCTCGAGGGGGAGATAAGAGTCAGGTCCAGATCGTTCCGAATTCCCTCCCCCGCGACATCGCAATAGGCAATGGCGGCGGAAACCCTCTGGATCGATCCTGGAAGATAGAAAGTCCATTCGCGGTCGGGGGCACCCTCCTGCATTGTGTCGTACACCCATAGAGGTCGATCAACCTCCTCCGAGAAATAGACGCCCGGCAGGTGGAAAGCATCAAGCATCCCATATCCGTATCCGACAGTCGCATAACCTGAAGAAGCCGGGCCGGTGTTGCCGGCAAGAGGGATGGCCGATGCGACAAGCAGCGCGGAGATATCCTCCGGATGGACCAGATCTCCGTACTTCTCGAAGCAGAAGGCGATGGCGCCGGTAACATGAGCGGCAGCCATACTGGTGCCAACGCGCCTGGTGTAAAACGGCTCACCGGGCCATCTGCTGGTGGAGTCATCGAGCCAGCTCCCCCCATACATCGCATTGGCGGTTACAACACCATTTATCATTGACTCCATATCGAAGTCACCGCCGGGAGCCAGTATCTCCGGTTTTAAACGCTGATCACCAGGAGTCGGTCCCTGGCTGCTGTAGGGCGCAAGGTAGCAGTTCCCGTTCTCATCGGGAATATAAGTGACCGCGCCTGCAGTTATGCAGTTTTTGGCGGTTCCCGGACTTGTGATCGTCCCAGGATCACCTTCATTCCCCGCAGAGAAGACGAGGACGACTTCGTTGTCATTCACCCATTCATCAACAGCTTCAGCCAGAGGGTCGTATTCTGTAATTGAACTACCCCATGAATTGTTGATGGCTCTGCATCCAGCGGCCTCGAATTCGCCTAGAAGTCCAGTAAGGATGGTTGGTGTGATAATCTCCGGACGCTGGAGAACGAAGAGGGAACTGAGATTTGCTACACCACTGCCATTGTACTCACACCCGAGCGGTACATCACCTCTGGAGGCAATAACTCCGCAGACGGCAGTACCGTGACCATCAGTATCAGGAGGACCTGAGATGACTGCATTGGTCAGATCGGGATGCGCAGTCCAGACTCCCGTGTCGAGTACACCAGTGGTTATGCCACTGCCCTGGTAGTAGGCCCATACAGCAGGACATCCGGTCAACCTCCTGCTGTCGTCGGCTCGGAAAGAGGCATTAGCAACAACATACCGTCTCCCCCATTCCACCGAGAGGACGCCCTGCTGCGAGCATATCCAGTCGAGATCGGATTGAGAAGCCGGTATGCTGTAGATCCCCGGGCCGAGTACGGTTGATCCATGGGGAGTTTCGGTTCCGATATGATGAACAATGAGGTGACCGGACCAGTCCGAAGGCGCTTCTCTGGAATCAGGTGAAGGATCCCATATAGAAATGCTTCGCACGAATGAGGAACCACCTGAAAGAAGGGCAATATCCGGTTCATTCTGCACAATGGCTGCGAATACATCCCCCCCGTGCGAGAAACCAGCTGGCCAGAAACCAGACCTGTCGAGGAGCAGAAGGTCTGCCGGCGTCAGTGGACGCCAAACCCTCATCTCAACGAGTTCGCCAACGGCTGGACCATCGACAATAGTGGACCCCTCCCAGGGACCGGAGTTCTCGCCCAGAGCTTCGTAATCTGGTGCCATTTCCCGCAGTATCTGCTGCCGGATGACCCTTTCCTCGTCGGATAACCGGGCAAAGAGACCGATAGGCTCGGCCCCCTGCGTCGGCATCTGTCCAGAAAGGACCAGAAGCGTCATAAAAAAGAATGTCATTTCTCTGGAACTATCTCCCTTCGTAACCCCATAACAAGGGATACGGGAATACTACCTTCATTGTCAAGCTCATTCGCAGCATTCATGCCCATCTGCGTATTGCCGGGCTGGATCCCTCAGCATCCATAAATTGCTTCAGATACGGCTTTTCCAGGCCTTTACCGTGTTGGAAAGGAGAAACGCTATTGTCAGAGGACCGACCCCTCCGGGAACCGGGGTTATCGCACCGCATATCCCGCAGACATCATCGAAGTCAACGTCCCCTGACAGACCATCCTCGGTCTGTGATGTGCCAACATCGATAACTGTTGCTCCCGGGCTAATGAATTCGCGAGTGAGAAACCGGGGTCTTCCAACAGCTGCGATCAGTATCGAGGCTGTTCTGCAGAGCTCCGGAAGGTCTTTCGTGCGGGAATGGGCGAGTGTGACAGTGGCATGCTCTCTCAGAAGAAGTGCGGCCATAGGTTTTCCAACGATATTGCTTCGCCCAACGATTACTGAACGCTCTCCCTCCATCACGATAGCATGCTCCTTCAGAAGGGCCACTATGCCAACGGGTGTGCAGGGAAAGAGTCCCTCCTCCCCCCTCCAGAGCTTACCCACATTGATCGGATGGAATCCGTCGACATCCTTTTCAGGTACAATTGCCGAAGCGATCCTGGCCGGAGATATATGATCCGGGAGAGGAAGCTGGCAGAGGATGCCGTCGACGCAGGGATCAGTGTTGAGTGAGTCAATAACTGCGAGGAGTTCCTCCTCGGTAGCTTCCCTTTCGAGCCTGACCATTGTACTGACAATACCGGTCTTCCTGCAGGCTTTCTCCTTCATCGAGACGTAAAGCTGACTCGCCGGGTCCTCACCGACCTGGATGACCGCCAGACCGGGAGGTCTCCCGGAACAGGAAGCTATCATGTCCTTCAGATCGGATCTGACACCTTTCGCAAATGCCCGGCCCGAGAGTATTCTGACAGATCCGACCATGCTGTTCCTCCAACCAGTAGGCTACATCTGTATTACTCAACACTGGAGTATTGGCAAATTATGTAAAGAAAGGAAAGCCCCGCAGCATGCACCTGCGATCGGTGCCTAGCCCGGGGCTTTCCCAAGGTCAGAAAGGTGATAACGCGATCAGCCCTTCTTGAAGCCGGTCACTTCTATCCTGGTGTAGTCCTGTCTGTGCCCCATTTTCTTCTCATAGCCCTTGCGCCTTTTGCGCTTATAGACAACGACCTTGTCGCCCCTGCCGTGCTCGAGCACCTGGGCTTCGACGATTGCTCCATCGACCAGCGGCGCTCCGACTGACACACCATCATCATCCGCAAGCAGGAGTACTCTATCGAGCGTCACACTGCTTCCCTCAGAAGCGGTCATCAGTGGAACGTTGATCTTCATTCCGGGCTCGACGCGGAACTGCAGTCCTCCGGTCTCGACTATCGCATACACTTGTCACCTCCGCCATTCACTTGGAACCGTCGGGGCTATTCCTTCCCCGGACGGTCATAGAGTTCTGTTATCTCTTCATGGGTATCTATCGAATACACTCGGAACTCATCTGCTCTGAGGCTGTTGTCTTCCCTGAGTTCGACAGTGAGATCAGAGATGGATGCAATGTGATCCAGTCTCCTGCCGCTCTCCTCGTGCAGGTGCGAAGCCAGTCGCGGGTGCACGGAAACCACAAGGTTCCTGTGCTTTTTCTTCATGGCAGCACGATCCAGGAAACGCTCCATTCTGGTCGCGGTGGAAACGGTGGAAAGGACTCTGCCGGAACCGCCGCAACAGGTGCAGGGTTCGGAGAGAGACTGAAAGACACTTGGGCGAACCCTCTTGCGGGTCATCTCGACAAGTCCCATCGAACTCACCTGGCAGGTTTTTGTGGGAGACCTGTCTCTTGAAAGCTCACTCCTCAGACTGGTAAGGACTTTTTCCCTATGGTCAGATCTGTCCATATCGATGAAATCGATGACTATGATCCCACCGAGATCCCTGAGCCTCAGCTGCCTGGCGACTTCTACGGCGGCTTCGAGGTTTGTCTTGAGTATGGTGTCCTCCTGACGCCGCTTCCCGACATACCGCTTGGTGTTCACGTCAATGGCCACAAGGGCTTCAGTGTGCTCTATAACGAGTGAACCGCCGCTCTTCAGGGAGACCTCCCTGGCCATGATCCCAGATATCTCGCGCTCTATCCGGTAGTTATCGAAGATTGGCGTTTTCCCCCGGTAATACTTCACTTTATTGATCATGCCGGGGGCAATGCTCTTCAGGTACTTCCTTGCCTCCCTGGCCACCTCTTTTGAATCCGTTACAATGGAGCTGGTGTCAGGGGTGACGAGGTCCCGCATGGCCATTGTCACCACATCATGCTCCTGGTGGAGCAGAGCGGGGGCTTTGCTCTTCTGAACAAGGCGCCCGACTTCCTTCCAGCAGTCAACAATCCTGTTCATGTCAGCCTGGAAGGCCTTCTCATCGAAGGAGATGCCCGCGGTCCTGGCGATGATGCCGAAACCGGCGGTTTTGACAACACTGAGGATCTTCCTCAGTCGGCTTCTCTCGCCACGATCGGCTATTTTGCGGGATATGCCGGTGACCGACTCCCCCGGCATACTCACGATGTACCTGCCTGCGATGGATATCCTGGTGCTTACTCTGGCCCCCTTGGTCCCGATGGGCTCCTTGGTGACCTGAACGAGGATGTTCTGTCCCTTCTTCAGGACCTTTTCTATCGGTTCCCCGACCTCTACGCTCTTCAGTGGTACACCATTGATAAGGGATTGCGCGAATTCGGATGTACTGGTCACACCTGTCCTCACGTCAGTGACATGAAGGAAGGCGCTCCTCTCGAGTCCGATATCCACGAAAGCAGCCTGCATTCCCGGCAGTACTGCGTTCACCTTGCCAAGATAGATGTTCCCAACCTGATGAAGGTCGGAAGCCCATTCGACTACAAGCTCCATAAGTTTCCCGTCCTCGAGTATTGCGATCCGCGTGACCTCGGGATGGGAGTTGATGATAAAATCTGTTTTCAAACGTTTCTTCTCCTGTATTCAGTGGTGGGACCCAGGTTCTCCAAACCGGAGGGTCCTTCCACGAATACATCTGTTCTGCGAATTCGGATCCTTCCACTATAGAGCGGCTTAATCAGGTTATCCGGACGCGCATGTCTAGTCCCTGCAGCTACAAGTAGCCTGAGCGACCCATCTTCAATTACTTCTGTCTTCAGAACCATTCCCTCATCATGGAGGGAGTTTACTATCTTCTCACTGATGGAGGTTGGCCAGCAGCCCTCCTCCGGCCATATTCTATATTGAGCGGCACGCACTCCTCTTGCAGGGGATTTCGTACCTGCAGGCAGCTGCTCGTACCCAACCAGGTCGAAACCAAAGGGGAGCGAGTTCTGCAGCATGCTGCTCATCCCGTCTGAGGGCTCTGCCGTCAGATGGATATCCACATATTCCGCAGTACTTTCCATCCCCAGTGGCAGAGGTGGACCGAACTGCAGTTTAGGTCTGCTAACATAACCCCTGGACCACGCTATAGGCAATCCTGAGCGTCGTACTGCTCGATTCCACATGCGTACGGAATCAAGATGGGAAGACCACCGCGCAAGTCCTGTCCGGGAATATCTGACCCTGAGCACTGCAATCGGTTCAGCAGGCTTTTCCGATTCAGCAGAGGGTACTGCTCCTTCAGCGAAAACCGGATCCATCACCGTTCTTTCATCACAGACACCACAGCCGACGCAGCCTGCTTCCCTGCAGTCACTGGTGGCCTCAGCCGCCATGCACTTCTGGAATTCTTTTTCGAGGAACTCCTGTGATACTCGCGAATCCACAAAGGACCAGGGGAGCTCATCTCCGGGAGCGGAACCCTCCAGAACTCGGGAAAGAACAGTAGGATACTCATCCAGTAGCTCCTTCCAGATATCCCATCTGAAAAGGTCGGCCCAGGCGTCAAAGACGGCTCCCCTGTTCACTGCTTCTTCGAGAACATCGGCTGTCTCATGATCATCGCCGAGACCAAGGACCGCTTCGATCACCGACACACGCGGACTGTTCCAGCTTACCGTAAGCTTCTTCCCGCAGAGGTCACGGACCCTGCTGATTCTGCTCCAGAGCTCCTCCTCAGGGACCATTGGAGCCC
>JAOZQW010000009.1:0-3103 GCA_029932015.1 Candidatus Fermentibacteraceae bacterium | reverse complement strand
AAAGCGATGGTGATGCTCTTACGGGGATTTCGCCCCTTCTTCCTGGCAATCGCGCCGACCTCGAGCGCAAGCTGAGCCAGTGCTTCCACATCGTCCATCGTTTCGCCAGGAAGACCTATCATAAAATAGAGTTTCAGCCCTTTGGCTCCGAGACCGAAAGCGGATTCGACCGCGTCGAGGATGCTCCTGTCCGAGATGGGTTTGTTCATCATCCTCCGGAGCCGCTCGCTTCCTGCTTCAGGTGCCAGGGTCATCCTACCGGATATCTTCAGATCACCTGATAATCTCCCAAATGTATCGGGACGAAGAGAGGGTCTTGTGATGACCGCATGCCTGCTGCGTCCGATCCTCTCGGAGCCTTCCAGAAGCTCAGGAAGGTCCGTGTAATCCGAGAAGGAGAGGGAGAGGAGTCCGGCCTTCTCCCACCCTGTACACTCCAGCGCCCTGTCGAGGAGATCGAGAATCTCTCCGACCGGTCTTTCCCTGACAGGACGGGAAATCGCTGAGGCCTGGCAGAAACGGCATCCACGCGTGCACCCCCGGGCGATCTCAATAACTGCCCTGTCCTGCGATATGCGAGAAAGGGGGACAAGCTGCTTTTCAGGGACCCACCCCGACCTGAGCTCAGGAACCCTCTGGACTTCGACTGTTTTTCCGGGAAGGGACGGGATGAATACACCAGGCAGTTCAGAAGCTGCAGCAAGACGTTCCTTGCGATCCTCTCCGGATGAAAGGATACCGAAGAGCTCCTCCGCGACTGCCTCTACCTCACCGATAAAGACTGCATCAGCGAAAGGCGCCATGGGAAGTGGATTCACGATGCCGCCGCCCCCAAGCAGGATAAGCGGATCCTCCTCTCCCCTGTCGCTGCTGCGGAGAGGGAGCCTCATGAGCTTCATCAGGGAGAGGACATTCGTGAAGAGAGACTCGCATGGAACACCGAAGCCGATGACCCGACTCTGTCGGACGGGATCACCTGCTTCCAGATCGATCCACTCGAGTCTCCGGTCTGTGATGATCCGGTGAAGATCGGGAGCTGGACTGAATGCCCTTCTTACATCGAGCGTACCCTTCTCCAGCAGGATGTGTCGGATAATGGTCAATCCGTAGTTCGACATCCCGAGTTCGTATGTATCCGGATAGACCAGTGTGACCCTGGGCAGCCCGGCGGCCGGCAGCGCAGGTAGATTCCACTCACCACCGGTATACTGCTGCGGTCTCTGAAGATCAGGAAAAATATCCTCGTAGGGGTGTTGTTTCATCTATTCAGCAGATCTCCGGCCTGCTCCTCCAGTATCAGGCGAACGGTCTGGGATACCGGATTGGCCAGAAGACCGGCATCCCTGCGGGAGGTCACCGCCTGACCGGCAACAATGCTCCTCAGCCGTGTGCATGATATCTCACGGGAGAACCCGAATATCCAGAGCACCGAATGCATGACCTTCTCAACAGGGAAGCCCCTGCGTTTGAGAATGGCCGTCCAGTTCTCTGAAATACTATCCTCCCTGTCGGTAACGAGTACACCGGCAGAAGTGTGATCACCGTCATCAGCCGGCAGTCCCCCGGAGGGAGTAAAACTCCATGACTGTTTGTTCGGATTGACTATGTCATCGAAGTGCTCCACTATCTCACGGACCGTATTCTCGGTACACTCAATACCTGTGAACTCCCAGTAATCGTACCTCTGGAGCAGATCAGGGGTCTCTTCCGGAGAAATGCGCTTCATGGTCGAAAGTGCCGTGGCGGCTGCGGGATCCGGTGCCTTCAGCCTGACCGCAATTGCTATGCTACTCATGTCTCCTCCGATGCAGTCACAGCCAGACTCTCTGCAAGGCCGCGGAAGAAGAGCTCTCCGGGGCCTCTGGATATGCTGATGGCAGTACTGTGATTGGCACTGATTCTTCTGTCCCCCCACTCACCCGGTGTACGAATGGGCACCTGCCAGAGCCAGAAAGCTCTCTCCGGATGGGGCATCATCGCGAGAACATTACCTGCGGGATTCATAATACCTGCCAGATTTTCGGTGGAACCATTTGGATTGATCGGATAGTCTGGGGATTCCTCACCGTTCTCATCGCAGTAGACCAGGGCGGAACAGTCAGCTATTCGTCCTGCATCTCCAGGAAAGAAGACGAAGCGCCCCTCTGCGTGGGCTATCGGCACCGGTACGACCTTCCCTGACAGATAACTGAGCCAGGGAGAAACCAA
Organism: Candidatus Fermentibacteraceae bacterium; assembly: GCA_029932015.1. Lineage (GTDB taxonomy): Bacteria > Fermentibacterota > Fermentibacteria > Fermentibacterales > JCC-6 > JAOZQW01. Next base: position 895 of record JAOZQW010000009.1, on the reverse strand, counting down.
TTGCGCATGGTCCGAGACTTTCAGGAATGTCCATCGGCTGAGGTAACCGCTTCTGCCCTCAATATGATTTGAAGCAAGCCCAGCCTGCACGCTTCCCGATGTCCAGCCGGGAACAAGTCCGCTCTCTACAAGTATCTGTGCTCCATTGCAGATGCCGAGTACGGGCAAACCATCACCAGCTCTCTCCACTACGAAGTCCATTATTCGCTCTTTTGCTCCGACAGCACCCGCCCTGACACGATCCTGGAAGGAGAATCCACCAGGAAGTATGAAGGCATCAGGTGAGGCATCGTTCAGCTCCCTCCACTGATTCCAGCGGAAGATCCTCCCCTGCATTCCGGAGGCATCAATGACGGCTTTTGTCTCATATTCGCAGTTCGAGCCGGGGAACTGAATGACAGCAACAAGAGGAGTGCTCATTCCGGCACCTCCTCTCGCCATATGATCCTTCCCAGAATATCCTCCCTTGCCTCCTGCAGGCTCTTCAGAGAAAGCTCCCATCCATCCCCCTCAATGGAGAATCGATCTGTTATCCTGCCTATGATCGAGGTGAAGGCCGGTCTATCCACCAGCCCCTCCCAGGCATCAGAGGTCATCTCGATAAGGTAGCCCGGAGTCTCCGAGTAGAGCTGGACAGGCCCGGTGACTGTCGACTCAAGACATACTCCCCTTCGGGCATCCGGTCTGGATCCCAGCGCCATTTCCGCAGCGCATATAGCCAGTCCACCCTCGGATATGTCGTGAACAGCCACGGCAATGCCTGTCCTGATGCAGGTCAGTACAAACTCCGCCAACTCACGCTCGAGAGCTCCCCTGAACTCGGGGATCCTCCCGGAGGAGTGATCAAGGCATGTCCTGTAGTACAGACTGCCGCCGAGTTCATCCTCTCTCGATC
>JAOZQW010000502.1 GCA_029932015.1 Candidatus Fermentibacteraceae bacterium | reverse complement strand
CCACATAATCATCATTCGACCAGACCGTGATCCAATCCTGGTTATTGTTGCTGACTCTGACCCAGGCCCTGTCATACTCCGGGGATTCCACGCCAAGCCATCTCCAGAATCTGAGCTGGACATTGAAGCGTCCGTAAAGGTTGATGGGAGTTGTGGTCAGGTTCTTCTCATCGAGATTGTTGGGATAATCCCCGGCGAGGTTGTAGCCGTAAACGCTGCTGCCGCTGTGTCCCGAGGTCGGATCCGGGTAGCCATGCTCCCCGCCTCCGCCCAGAGGAATGCCGTATTCCCACTGATCCTCAGTTGTCCAGCCGGGGTTCTCCTCGAGGTTCCAGCTGTAGATGATGGAAGGATCTCCCACGGTAAGAACTACATCGCGATAAGTATCTCCCTGGTGGGAGGTCTCATTGGTGAAGTAGACCCGCGCAAAGTAGGCGCCCTCCGGGAGCGTATCGGCCGCTGTGGAGATATTCAGGTCAATGTCCAGCGGAGTGTAGGGACTGAGAGTTCCCGATGTGTTTTCGATATTGAGCCATTCGGCTGGAGACTCGGTAGTAATGGAATAGCTGATCGAGCCATCACCAGCGAACTCCATTGTGTATGTGGTCCCATTTGGAGAGAATGGTCCGCCCTGTTCTCCGGATGCGGAGAATCCTCCTGCGGGAGTGACACTTAGCCCAGCAGCCGATGCAAGTGCTTTGATACAGAAGTTCGCAGTGGAATCCATCGTTGTCAGATCAATCCAGGTGGAGCCTTCAAGGTAATAGCTCTGCCCCGGCTCTGCCGAGGATTCAACGATAGTCCTGTATGAAGCCCCCAGCAGCACCGGCACATCGGAAGTGCAGTCATAGGGCTGCCCGCCTTCTGAGAGATCGAGCCGGACGAAGAAGTCATTACCACCAGCGATCATGACCGGAGAGGTCATATCCACCGTGTGGAACCCGACGCACTCGGCCGTACCGCTCTCAGTACTCAGGACATCTGAGAGATCACCACCCTCAAACTCGTCGTAGATCGTGATCGTATAACTAACATTCCCTGCTGCGCTGAAGAAGCTGACGGATTCCAGTATTTCGTCATCAGCGGCAGTGAAAGCATTGAACGCGCTCTCAGCGGTCAGTAGTGTGTCTCTCCATCCGTGGTAGTCGTGGAAATAGATCGAAGTATAGTCCAGCGGCTCAACCTCTCTCAGCGAGACAGCCCCCATTGTCGGGTGGTGGCCTGCATGCTTGTCATAGTATGAGATCCAAAAATAGCCGTCCAGCCCCCATCCCGCTCCCCAGCTGTTCTTGCAGAGCCAGGCTCCTGGAAGGGGTGCCTGTGTGACAAAATCATCGTCCCAGCCCACGATTGCTACAGCATGATTCGGAT
>JAOZQW010000501.1 GCA_029932015.1 Candidatus Fermentibacteraceae bacterium | reverse complement strand
AGACAAGTCCGATGATGAGAGGTTTATCGCAGCTGTCGACCTTACGCTATGGGCATGCAGGACCAGGTCCAGGAAGTCTTACTCAGTTCTCCCAGAACTCTTTGCGGTAGTCCTCGCCTCTGGCCGCAGCCAGCGCCTGGCCGATTGAGTGATCCATGTTGTTGTACCAGAATGATCCGCACCTGCCGAGGAGATGAAGACCTTCAGGAAGGGTTATCCCGGCCATCCTCTCCCTGTATTCAAGATCATATAGAGGGTAGGTCTCAGGCACCCTTTTCCAATCCACAAAGAGGATATCCTCTCTTCGAAGGGCATCTACCCTCTCGAGATCGTCAAGGAGCCTGTCCATAATTGAAGATGGGTCATTCCACTCAGTTGAACCATCAGCAGCTGTGATCTCCACTACAAGACTGTCCCGCCCCTCTGGTACGGTATCTTCCCTGAATGAGCGCGGAACTGTAAGTCTGCTGAACAGGATATCCTCCTGCCCGAAGTAGCACCACTGGTAATCATTACCGGAACGTCTTGCGAGACCGATATTGAAGATGAGAGTGTTCATGAACCGGAAACCTGCTTCGGGGAAGAGTATCGAGACCGGGGCAGACCAGTGAACTATATCCGCTTCGATGAATGTTCCGTCCTCCAGTTGCACACCCGTAACTCGACCATCCCTTGTCTCGATGCCTTTTGCGGGAGCACAGAGTCTCACTTCCCCGCCCATAGCTTCGATACGTGTCCGCTGCATTTCACAGAATGTCTGGATCCCCCCGGTAGACGTGTAGTAGAAACTGGTGGCTGCCGGTTTGGGAAGCAGTACTCCTTTAACAAGGGAGAAAAGGCTGTCCGCCTTCACCTTCTTGTCTATGACTGCTCTGTTCACACCTGCCGCTGCCCAGTCGAGGTGAAGCTTCTCGGCCTCCATTCCAGTGAATTTCCTGGTATATCCCCTGAAGAAGTACTCGTAGAGATTGATGCCGTATCTGGCGACGATATGATCCGCAAAATTGGCGGACTCGATTGAGGGCTTCCGCCTGAACATGTCGACAAGGCTCCTGAGCAGCACCGGGACTGGAAGACCGAGCACTGCAGCAAGCGTTAGAGGCCAGTTTCTGTATTTGCCCTCCATGTACACGCTGCTGGCCCGTGTGATAGTGATGTGTTCCTCACCAAGTATCTCCAGCAGGTAACGCTCGACATCAATGTCGGATGTGTAGAAGCGGTGAGGACCGATATCAAAATGGAAACCATCATACTCGAAAGTCCTTGCAAGTCCTCCGGGGGCATCCTCCCTTTCGAGTACGATCACATCAGCGCCGTTATCTGCATTCAGGAGCCGCTCAGCCAGGGTTAGACCGGCTACTCCAGCCCCCAC
>JAOZQW010000194.1 GCA_029932015.1 Candidatus Fermentibacteraceae bacterium | reverse complement strand
ACCGCTTCCATTACTCCAGCGCCACCACCGCAGATAACTGTAAATCCCGCTTCTGCAAGCAGGCATCCGAGTTCTTCAGCTTTGCTCCGTTCGACATCAGTTGGGATTGCACCGCCGATGACTGCAACAATGTTTACCGGCAATGTAAATTACCTCCAAAGGGAATGCGGAGATGAAGTTCCTGAATATCTGCAGAATGCGAGTACGCGGTAGTGGATGTGGTCGGGGCGAGAGGATTTGAACCTCCGACCTCCTAGTCCCGAACCAGGCGCGCTAACCGGGCTGCGCTACGCCCCGACGACATCCGCAAATTTAGTAAACGCCAGCTTCACCGGCAATAGCAAACAGCAGACGCTTCAGACCAGAAACCGAATACCGGCGAGAGCACCGGTCATAATGAGAGTGACCAAAGCTCCAGCAATGGCAACACCCACAGCTATAGCCGGGATAGCCATTCTTTTAGGAATTCCGAAGATGAAGGCCGCAGCACAGCCGGTCCATGCGCCTGTCACAGGGAGAGGGATTGCCACGAACAGAGTAAGACCAAGTGCCTCATACTTTTCGATCTTACTCCCGACCTTCCGCCTGGTCCTCTCGAACAGCTTCTCGAAGAAGCGGTCCATAGGGGGCCATTTGCGCAGAAAGCGGCTTACAGGCCCGAGAAACCATAGCACAAAAGGCACCGGCAACAGGTTCCCGGCAACTGCAAGAAGGTAGATCTTCCACCATGGCCAAACCCACTGACTGCTCATGACTGTGCATGCTAGAGGAATACTTCCTCTGAGTTCGGTGAGCGGGAAGGCGGAAAGGACCATCATCTGGATCTCCCCTGGTATGCCACCCAGCCAATGGAGAATGCCTTCACCCATCTTATGCGATCCTCATTCTCTAAGGTATCTGCTCAGCCGGAGAGCATCGTGGCCTGTGGCTGGCAAGCTACAAGTTAATCAAAATGAAATGGTCGGGGCGACTGGATTCGAACCAGCGACCACTTGAACCCCATTCAAGTGCGCTACCGGACTGCGCCACGCCCCGACCGGAAGGTCAAAATTAGCCTGTATCGTTTCGTTCGTCAACCGCCATCGGGTCCCGGTCAAGAATGCCTATCATCTCCACGATCTCGGTTCGGATATCTACCAGCAATTCCGTCGATATGCTGGAAGATTCAAGCCGCAGCTCCATCTGATCCTCTGATCCGACAGCCTCCGCAAGCTTCTGTCTTGCTCCGTCAATAGTGTACCGCTCCTCGTAAAGAAGCCGGGATATACTCTTAACAAGGGTGATATCCTCGCTCCTGTATACACGATTGCCAGCCTGGTTCTTCGAGGGATTGAGCATGGGGAAAGCCGTTTCCCAGTATCTGAGGACATGAGGTTTAAGACCAGTCATGTCACAGACCTCGCTGATGGAGTAGTAGAGTTTGCTCCCGGTTGACCCCATTCGCTATTCCTTCTTGCTCGCGATGGCACTGTTGAGCTTACCAAGAAGACGCTTCAGAACAGGCTGTGAACCCGCTCTCAGCTCAGCTATCTTCAAGAGGTCCCTCTTGGCTTCCTCAAGATTCTCGTCCCAGGTAAGAGCCTCATACAGCGCGCTCTCCGCGAGGTCCAGCTGTCCCGCTCGCATGTAGATATTTCCCAATAGTGCGTAATTCGGTGCGTGGTAATACTCCACTTTGCATACCACTATCATATGGTTCGCAGCCTCATGGTATCGATGTCTTCCCGCTGCAGCAAGTGCCAGCATTCGTCTGAGAACGGGATTGTCATCGTGAGTACTGAGAAAACTCTCAAGGAGCCTTGTGACCTGCCAGAAGCTACCGGAGTCGCACAGCTTTCTCGCCATCCTGAGGGCCCTCTTGAGCTTGATATCGAGCAGCCTCATATCTGACAGATCGCCTTGCTTCTTTCGGACGATCCGTTCCTTCGCCTGCTTCTCAGCGGAGGGGGGCTCGAGACCTATCGATTCATCGTACTTCTCCCTTGATTCCGACCTGCTCAGCGTCTGATATGCCTCATTGACCTTCATGTATTTCGCTGTCAGCTCCGGATCATCATGAGTCACATCCGGATGGAGCTCACGGGCTAGAGCATGATAGGCATCCTCTATCTCATCATGACTCGCTCTAGGATGTACAGCAAGTATCTCGTAGTAGCTGGGAGCTTCCTTTTCAGGCATTCGTTTTACCTCAGCAGAGTGAACCTGCCGGCACCGGTCGTGCCGTCAGCCCCTCTGGCTCTGATGATGTAGAGCCCGGAAGGCGTGCCTGCTGGAACATTCCAAAGTATCTGGTTCTCTCCTGAGACGAGTTCATCTGTTGGAAGATCAGCAATGATCCTGCCTGTTGTGTCGTATATGGCAAGATCGGCGCAGCCGGAACCGGAGACGGAGAGGCTGAACGAGGCTAGACCGACCACAGGGTTCGGAGTGACCTGGCCGACGGCAAGAAGCGGCTCGATGCTCTCTCCGGTGATACCGGTGAACCCGGGAGCGGTCATGCAGAGCCAGATGTTCATGTAGCGACAATCCTCACAGAATTCCTCGATGAGGGTCGTATCGTTCTGCCCGCCCCAGAATCCGTTGTCGCCTACTTCTGGAGTGAACGCCATGATTCCCTGCATACCATTCCCAGAGTAGCTCCAGTCGACCTGGTCACCATTGGCGTTGTACCCCAGGGCCTGTCCACACCTTCCGGCATAGTAGCCGTTGTAGGAGGTCATAGCGCTGCCCCATGCCTGGAAAGTGGTCTGATCCGGAGTGGCTGAGTTGTTATAGGAGTATGGAAAGAGGAGGTACCCACCGTAGGTGTGGTAATTCATCAGGGCTATCGGGTTGACCGAGAGTATGAAGTCCCTCAGGACCTGAGTCTCCGGCTCCGAGAAGGGAGCTGTACCCCTGTAAGTATCATCACTGGGCTTCGGACTGGATCCGATATTGTCATAACCCCACTCGTAGCCCCAGTTCCGGTTGAGGTCTACACCGTCACCGAGTGTGAAATTCATATTCTTCCTGTGATACCCTCCAGATGGAAGATTGTATGCGTATCCATCCGGGTTGGCTATGGGAACAATGTACAGCGTGGTGTTGTCGAGTATCCAGGCTGCTCTTGTATCTCCTCCGTCGTAGTTATCGGTGAGCCACATTGCGAAGTCGATAACGACACTGTTGCCGCCGGGTTCCCTGGCATGGATAAGAGAGTTGAAGAGGATGGGTGGCTTGTAGTCCGAGTCCCCGATCGGGCTGGTGAGTTTTATCATATAGATATCCTCACCGAGGTAGGACTGTCCAATGTTAACTGGTGTATCAGCGAGATCGGAGTGATCAGCCGCAAGTGTACACCAGAAGGCGAGATTCTCGTCCGGACTGTAATAATAGCCTGCGTTCTTGCTGTTCTCGGCAAGCAACTCTCCCCATTCCAGAGGCATGACTTCGATATCGGGGAATCTGAGTTCCAGTTCCGGTATCATCTCCTCCGGGACCATCACATCGGTGTATCCCCGCACCATGTCCACTGAGGTGATATCGAATCCCTCTTCCATGAGCGCAGTCACGGAGCCCTGGGGAAGTGAGTTGATCCTGACTATGCGTCCTGCTGATAAACCCGCAGCGAAAATTACCATCACGCACAGTATAAGCATCTTTCGCATTACATTCCTCCGATGGAGATTGACTTTCACCTGCTTCGCGTTTAGTTTTGCGGTTCGCTGACAGGCTTTATAATGTTTCTTCATACAGACAGCACAAATGTGTGAAAGGAGTTCCCCTTTGGCAAGGAGCAGGCAGTCGCTCAAAAGGCTTCGAACCGACAAGGCAAAGGCGAAGCGCAATCACAGCAGAAGACGTTCAATGCGCACGGCCATCAAAAGGGTCCGGGACGCAGAGACCACCGAAGAGCGGGAAACTGCTCTCCGCAGGGCTCAGAGCCTCATCGACAGAGCAGGCAGAACACGGCTGATACATCCTAACAAAGCCGACAGACTCAAGAGACAGCTCCACACCGCCGAGTAGCAGGAACGCCCTTCAATTCGACATCCGGGGCGTTCCTCTCTGCCCCGGTGCAACCTGGATAAATCATTGAAACATGTATGATGTTGACATTTTCTAACCAGCTATTTAGACTTGTCTAAGAGTTGAAGGGTTGTCATAATGCATGAAGTCGATAGCAGTATATCCAGATCTCTTGAGGACTATCTCGAGACCATCTACAGGCTTCTTGGAAGCGATGCTGTTGCTCGGGTCGGGGATATTGCCATGGAGATGGAAGTGAGCCCGGCGTCCGTTACTCCGGCCATGAAGAGGCTCGCAGAGATGGGTCTGGTTGATTATTCGAAGAGAAGGCATGTCCGTCTCACAGATGAGGGAATTTCTGTTGCAAGAAGAACCCTTGTCCGTCACAATATCCTCTTCCGTTTCCTGGTGGAAGTACTCGGTATAGATGAAGAGCTGGCGGATAGGGATGCCTGCTCAATGGAGCATTCGTTATCAAGCGAGGCGCTTCTTCGGCTTGCCACCCTGTTCGAGGTTATGGCAGTGTGCCCGGGTTTCGATAACCTTGTGCATTCAGGACTTGAAAACTGGGAGGATGGCCGACTGCCTTTACTCACTGATCCCTGTACTGAAACTCCCCCTTCCTGTCCCTTCATCCTCACTGAGGAGCACATGGTGGGAACAGACTTTAGCAGATTGTCTGATCAGCCTATCGGAGAAGCCTGCAGGATCGGCAAAGTTACCGGTCCGGTATCTTCGAGGGCAATTCTCATCGACAGGGGCTTCGTAGAAGGAGCTATCCTGACAATCCTCCGCCCTCTCACAGGTGATCTGCCATGCATTATTGAGCTGGATGGATATCGGATGGAATTGGATGGGGACCTGACCGATTGTATCATGGTCAGACCGATGCCCGTGG
>JAOZQW010000500.1 GCA_029932015.1 Candidatus Fermentibacteraceae bacterium | reverse complement strand
GAATTGAGGCCGGGCCTGAAAACGTGCGTTTTGCACGAAATGAGGCCCGGCCTCAATTTTTCCTTGAGTTCTAAATGCATCCACTACGGGGTACCAGTCACGAATAAGGTCAGACCTCATTCGTGGCAGAGACTGCGGGGATGGTGTTATTACTTTGATCTATCCGATACTGATCGGAAGCTACTCCCTCATCCACTCCTCGACCTGGAGCAGGACATCCCTGCTAAGGGTGTGTCCACCCTCGAAGGGAACGAAGGTAACGTCTATCCCGTTCTCCTGCATCGTCGCCACTGTGATTTCCGCCTCGGTGTACTCAACTGACCCATCGGCAGTCCCGTGAGAAACAAATGCTCTTACTCCCTCAGCTTCCCTCAGTATCTCAGGAGTTAGGTAGCTGCTGTTCAGCCATCCACCGAAACCGATGAGTCCTGCGAATTCATCAGGATGACTCAAACCCGTCATCCATGTCATTCCGCAGCCCTGTGAGAAGCCCAGAAGATAAACCTCGGAGATGCTGTATTCTCCCCGGAGTTCCTCAATGAGGGACATCACATAATCCACAGCGAGACTATCAAGCCTGAGCATCTCCACGGGATCATCCCCCCACTGGAACCATGAATAGCCGACCTCGGAGCCGACAGAGAATGGGTAGAGGGCGGGAGGTACGGCGAAGATGAAATCGGGTAAATCGAATGCCTCCCACAACCGCAGGTATCCCTCAGGGGAATCTCCAAGCCCATGCAGACCTATGAGAAGGGGGGTTGGCTCTTCAGGATCGAAGTCCTCAGGGAATCTGATCCGGAACGGGGAGCCTCCTACCGCACTGAACAGACCCTCCTCGCCGAGGCCAGCTTCTGCTTCAGCAGCGGAGTCAGCAATTCTCTCGGTGACGAGAGTGAATGCAGTTGAATCCCTGACCGCATCGAAATCGGGATCCCGCGCTATGTGGTCGTAATCATCGAAGCCTGCTCTGACCGCTCTCTCGAGGTAGACCCCAGCAAGCTCCGCATTACCCATAAGGCCGTAGCAACAAGCCAGATTGTAGATGTTCCCTGCATCGGAGATGGACCGCGAGAGGTATGAGAGGTAATAGCTGGCAGCTATCTCGTACTCACCCTCGTTATAGGCATCAGAGGCCAGTCCCTCGAGCTGACGGAGATCCGTGTCAAGGAAATCTCCGGCGGAAGCGTCCATCGGATCAATGTCGTCTCCAGATGCTGTGGATGTCACAAGAATGCAGACTAGCAGTATCAGCCAGGCGAGTTTCATCTCATCCCCCAGTGTTCAGTGTGTCTCAATCCAGTTGAGATGCAGTCTCTCTGATGGAGTTCTCCATCCACTCCTGCGCCTCGAGGAGTATGCCGCGGTAAATCCTC
>JAOZQW010000193.1 GCA_029932015.1 Candidatus Fermentibacteraceae bacterium | reverse complement strand
TTCTCACGAAGTCCTCCATTTGCTGAGGAAATCTCACTATAACAATTCTACTGCCTTATTATTCTGAGTCAAAGAAGTACTCACTCGGCCATGTGAACATAACAGGCAAGTACTTAGGATTAGTTGCTAACAGCATTTTATAAATCAAGAAGGCGTGATACACCGGCTGAAGGACAGCAGAAATAGCACGTATCTACTGTTTTCCGCCCAATCAGCTCCATCAGAGGGAGAGTTCGTAAGAAGAGGTGTGCTATTCAGATAATCGGCGATCAACTGACTATTATGATTCCCTATGTCTCTGCTGGAGAAACTTAGTTTTTCAGCAGCCCCATTTTTCTGAATTTTTCAACGAATCGGAGCAGGAGCTCGTCAGCCGGATGAGACTCCAGCATTGACTGTGCCCTGGAAGCAGCCTTCTCGAGCTCATTCTCCTGAACCAGTTCCCTGATTTCGACGATGTAGCCGGGCGCATCTGGGGTCTGCTCGGGCTCGGATGTGTCTGCGGAATGATTCCCCTCAAGGCCACCTGTCGATTCAATCTCGTTCAGGAGCTCCTTGAGTCCCTCGGCCTGAGGCAGAAGATCGAAAGCCTCCCTGGCTATTATGACTGCTTTTTCTGGATTGCCGTTCTCCAGCTCTCGCCTGCCGATGCGGACGAGGTTGGCCGACTTGATGCGCCTGCGGAGAAGGGCCATCCTCATGGTGGCATCTTTGCTGTCCGGGGCGAGCTTCCTGGCCTGTTTCAGGAAGTTGATCGCTCCAGCCTGGTCTCCCTGTTCGTAGGCACTGTCAGATGATGCAAACAGTTCGGTCAGCCTGTCCTGAGATGCCATAGAGTCGTTCCTTTCCCGACGGGTCGTGATTCCCACAGATATTTCCTCTTCCGGTGCGGAGGGAGTCGCGGGTGTTCGTGTTCTTTCAATTGCTAGTATTGCCTGTATGACCAGCCCTTTGTTGCCGTCGAATCTGACAGCCTCTTTCATCAGGTCAAGAGCGGTGTTCCGGGAACCGGCGTCCAGCTCGCTCTTCGCATTCTCGACAAGTCTGGCCACACGTTTCTTAAGCCGCATTGATCATTCGCCCCTTACGACGATCCTATATACATGCATAACTGACGGCGATCACCGTCCGGAAGTGATCCGCCTACGGAATACTCCCGGTTTCTCAATGATCCCGGCATCCTGCATCCCATTGCCTGCAGTCCTGATGAATATACCAGATCGTTAACTGCGAGGTATCCCGGAATGAGAACGATTGCCGGGATGACATGGTTAAGTTAGTTTTCGCCTGTTGATCTGCATCATCATTCCAGGAAGTGAGTTCGTTTGATTAACCCTATTAGACGCATCCTCGGTATGGAGCTTCGCGGTCCGGCAATGACGCCATCAGGAGCAGGATCCGTTGAGTTCGTTGACGTGACACTCAGAGACGGGCAGCAGTCCCTTCTGGCAACAAGGATGTCAGGGGACCAGGTCATGCGTCTCCTGCCGATGATCATCAGTACAGGGATAAGAACACTTGAGGTGTGGGGAGGTGCCACACTCGACTCGGCGATGCGCTATCTGGATGAGGACCCCTTTGAGCGTCTCTCCCGGATGAATGAGCTTGCCGCCGGTTCCGGGTGCAGGCTCCGCGCCCTCTCCAGAGGTAGAAATCTCTTCGGGTACGATCCATACCCCAAGGATATCATCATCGATTTCAACAGGGAAGCGGTGAAGGCCGGCATTGGTATAATGAGGATATTCGATGCCCTGAATTACATACCCAACTTCAGTGAGGCGCTGGAGGGCACCAGGGCTGCCGGCGGGCTCTTCGACGGCGCTATCTGCTATACAACGGGTGAGCCGTACGACGTGGAGCACTTCATCGGAAAGGCTCTTGAACTGCAGGCGCTCGGCGCTGATATGATATCCGACAAGGATATGGCGGGGCTCAAGGAGCCTGGCATCGCCTGGGACTACTACAAAAGGCTCAAGGACAGCATCGATGTGCCCATAGTAAGTCATACTCATTGTACGCCCGGTTATGGACACATGTCCGCTGTCATCGCCCTTCTTGCCGGTATTGACATGATAGATACCTGCTTCCTTCCCCTGGCAGGAGGGGCTTCCCACCCTTCTGTCGAAGTACTCTCGCTGTTTGCCGAGCTGCTGGGGATGAAGACGGGTCTCGACCTCTCACCCGAAGGACTGCAGCCCCTTCATGATTCCATCCGAGATGTCATCAGGGAGATAGGGGAAGAGTTCTCTATTGAGGTTCACGATACGGTCTGGCCAGGTAGGGATGTCCTTCTTCCGATGGCTTCGGAAGTGCTGCAGCTCCTCTCGCAGGGCAGGACCGGCAGGGCGCTTGAGGTCATGCATGCCATCGAGGAGGCCTGTGGATTTCCTCCGCCGAATGATCAGGTCAGGAAAGCACAGATACCGGGTGGTATGTACAGCAATTTCACAACGCAGCTGGCGAAGGACGGGAAGTCTGAGAATCTGGGAGCTGCACTCGACGCTGTACAGGACATCAGGAAGAAAGCCGGTTGGTGTCCTCTGGTGACGCCGACATCTCAGATAGTGGGCGTGAAGGCATATCTCGAGGCTCTTGGAAAGACTGATGTCAATCCACTGCAGTACGAGAACCTGATCGCCGGTTTCTATGGGAAGACTCCTTTCCCTGTCGATCCTGATTACAGGGAGGAGATCTGCGGATTCAGAGAGGAGAGGAGCTACGATCCCTCCGATTTCAACAGGAAGATCCCGATGCTTGACGGGACTGATCTGCCGCTGGCCTCCACACCACATGAAAAACTTCTTTACTATCTCTTCCCTGACAGCTCGGGCAGGGCCTATCTCGAGAGGAGAAGAGCTGCTGACTGGGAGCGGATCAGGAAGGTCAGGAAGCTCGAAAGACTGGAGAGGAAGGCCAGGAAGGCGAAGAAACTGCAGCAGGAATCGGTACTTCATTCCTGCGCGGGTGAGATGGACCGTCTGTCTGAGGAACTGTCATATGCTCTCGAGAATGCCTGTGAATGGCTTTACGAGCCAGCTCCGCTGGAAGAGATGACTGATCTCGCAGACCAGGCAGAGAAGAAGGTCCAGGAGCCTCCAGGTTGACGCTCAAGCGCAAACGGGAGTATTATTTTAGGTCGTGGAATGATTTGAGGTATATTGCAACCACGTAAAAAAAAGTGCTAAAAAGCCGTTAGCCCGACCTCAGGCCGCCGGCAGGCGGTTCTTTTTTTCGGCTGAGAAAGGTGCGCACCGCAATGAGAAGTCAATTCACGAGCGAATCAGTCTCAGAGGGTCATCCGGACAAGGTCTGTGATCAGATATCAGATGCGATCCTCGACGCTCACCTCAAGGACGATCCCAGAGCTCATGTCGCCTGCGAGACGCTCGTAACAACCAACTTCTGCCTCCTTGCAGGTGAGGTCAAGAGTCACACAGACGTTGATTACGAGAAGGTTGCCAGGGATACCATCCGCTCCATCGGATACGATCTGCCGGATCTCGGTTTCCACTTCGACGAGAATACATACAAGATCAAGATCCACTCGCAGTCACCTGATATCGATCATGGAGTTGTTGATAACGAGGGTGCTGGAGACCAGGGTCTGATGTTCGGTTTTGCATGCAGCGAGACCGATGCATGCATGCCCTATCCCATTCAGCTTGCACACCGGCTTCTTGAGCAGCTCCGCGAGGTCCGCAGATCAGGGGAACTCCCATGGGCAAGACCTGACGCGAAGAGCCAGGTTACTGTTGAATATGACGGCTTCATGCCGATAATGCTGGAAGAGATCCTCCTCTCCATCCATCATGATCCTGATGCGGAGAACGGTCCCATGGCCGAGGAGGTCACGGAGAAGGTCATCAAACCCGTGCTTGCCAACTGCAGACCCCACCTGTCATGGACCGGCAAACTCCTCTACAACCCCTCAGGCCGTTTTGCTATCGGAGGTCCTCACGGGGATACGGGTCTCACCGGGAGAAAGATAATAGTCGATACGTACGGCGGGACGGGACGCCACGGTGGTGGAGCCTTCTCAGGCAAGGACTCGACAAAGGTCGACCGTTCAGCTGCCTATATGGCCAGACACATCGCCAAGAACATCGTTAAGGCGGGGATTGCGGAGCGATGCGAGATCCAGCTGGCCTATGCGATAGGAAAACCAGATCCGGTATCAGTCATGGTCGAGACATTCGGGACAGAGCACATCTCAGATCTCACCAGGCTCGAGCCGGTGATCAGAGATCTCTTCCCTCTAAGACCCTACCGGATAATTGAGTATCTTGATCTGAGGAAGCCAGTCTTCGGGCTCACATCGGCCTTCGGTCACTTCGGCCGGGAACAGGGGGAAGACGGTTCGTTCTCCTGGGAAAAGACCGACAAAGCCGAGGAACTGGCTTCAAGACTCCTCTAAGATGCGAATACACCCGCTCTGCATAGCGGAGCGGGTCTCCCTGGCTTGGAGATTTGCGGGTTATGTGTCCCTCAACAACAAGGGCTGACAGATGCTTGTAGCCATTCTCATGACGATCGGACTGCTCTCTGATCCCGCGGACAGTCTCGATGCCCGTCTCCAGGAGACCCAGAACTTCATCGAACAGCTGGAGACCGAGGAAGCTGCCGTCTCGGAGATCCTCGATGCCATTCGAGATCACCTGGGAACTGCCAGGAATCTCTATAACGAACTTGCACTCGAGGAGGCACAGATCTCCCGCCAGCTAAGCGGAGTGGCAGATAGATACAACGCTGAGGACTATCTTCAGAATGAACTGGAGAAAAGTCTCTCGTCCTACCTTCTTTACATGTACTCGCACAGGAATGCCGGTGGACTCGGATCGTTCTTCGTCGAGGGCGGTTTCGGCAGGATGCTGCGACGTCAGGCATACGTGGACTATCTGGCATCCAGAGCGGCTGTAGAGGT
>JAOZQW010000192.1 GCA_029932015.1 Candidatus Fermentibacteraceae bacterium | reverse complement strand
TCCTGCTGCACCGGGACGACCTTGAAATGCTCAGGCAGGCCAAGGTCCACGCAGACCACTGGAGCATGGAGTTCGACGCATCCCCTGAGCCTGACCGACTCCTTTCAGGGGGCGAGAAGCTCATTGTTGGAGAACTTGTACTCGAAGTGATCCATACTCCGGGACACTCTCCCGGCGGCATAAGTCTTTACATGCCGGGTCATGTATTCACCGGAGACGCGCTGTTCGATTCATCGATCGGCAGGACGGATCTGCCCGGAGGGGACTACCGGACGCTGATTGACTCTATCAGGGAACGCCTTCTGATCCTTCCGGATGAGACCATAGTCCATCCCGGTCACGGACCTGAGACTACCATCGGCAGGGAGAGGGCAACGAACCCTTTCCTCCGTGCTTAGGGGCATGTACCGAATTCCCTGAATTCGGATACGTGTCCCTGTTGAGCTATACCCGGCCCACCAGCAGCCTGAACTTTCCGTCCGGCCCCTCGAAACCCGGTTCCAGTGTGTTGAGCACTATGGCGGCCACGCTGTCTCCGAGTACATACACATCGCGAATGCGGTAATCTGACGCGAAGCGGAAGAGACCGTCCTCTTCACTGTCCGTGTGCTGATACAGGATGGCTCCAGTCTGATCGGTGATCGTGAGTTCCAGCAGTACAGGCTCTTCGAACATCCCGAGCCACTCAGGGGCGTCCTCCGGAGTGTGTCGATGCTCGACCAGATCCAGTGTGAGTCCCGGTCCCATCCAGCCGGGAGTGCCCATCCATGTCACGAAAGTCGCTCTGTCGTCTTTGACCCCTCTGTCGAGTAGTGGATGGTGAATGCAGTGAGTACCCTGCAGACCGTCATTCAGTGCAAGACTGTCGAGAACCGCTGCTGAGAGCAACAGTACGCTGTCTCTCGCTGGATTTTCCGGAAAGAGCCAGTAGGCTCCCTCGGATTCCAGTTCCTCCATCCTGTATTCGGGCCACCACCATTCCATCTCAAAGACAGTGCTGTCCGTCTCTGCCGACATCACTGTCAGCCTGGCTGCGGGACACCCGCTTCCATCGCTGACCCAGTGCTCCAGCATCGCCGCATAAGCTCCATCAGGAGAGAATCCGAGGAATTCGACATTCCCTACTGTTCCCGCGCTGGTCAATCCAGCACATGCAAGAATTATTACGCAGAGCCGGGATATCCTCACGAGAGCCTCCATTCCCTTATACTTGGACTCTGTCTGACTGTCCTGTCGTTACCTGTAGCATACGACCGGGGAGCGATTCATGACAGCTAACCGGAAGGCGTTCATGACTGGAGAGCGAGCAGCTGCTGACGAAGCACTCTCTCTGAGAAGCATCAATCCAGCCAATGGAGAAGAGATAAGCTCCTGGCAGTCCGATACATCTCGGGATATCGACAGGAAGACTGCCGTATCCGCTGACGCATTTGGGGTCTGGCGCAGGACTGCTGTCGAGGTCCGTTCGCGGTGTCTTCTGAAAGCTGCCACGATACTGGAGTCGAAGAAGCGGTTCCTTGCGGAACTCATGGCCCTTGAGATGGGGAAGCCTCTTTCCCAGGGGGTCTCGGAGATCGACAAATGCGCTCTGGTCTGCCGGTACTACGCCTTCAACGGACCGTCGTTCCTCGAGCCGAGGATGATAGAGACCGAGGCACTGAGGAGCTACGCGGCGCCCTGCCCACTCGGCGTTATCTATGCCGTGATGCCATGGAACTTCCCCTTCTGGCAGTTCTTCAGGTTTGCTGCTCCTGCAGTTATGGCCGGGAACGGGATACTCCTCAAGCATTCCCCAAATGTTACTGGCTGCGCTCTCGAGATCGCTGAAGTATTCAGGGAGGCCGGTCTTCCCGATGGTCTGCCTGAAGTGCTGCTCATTCCTGAAGAAAAGGTGGCGGAAGCATCCGCCTCGATAATCTCCTCGCCCCATGTGCGGGGTGTTACGCTGACAGGGAGTACCCGTGCGGGGATGGCCGTGGCCGAAGTGGCCGGCAGGTCGGTCAAGAAATGCGTACTGGAGCTTGGCGGCAGCGATCCGGTCATAATATTCGAGGATGCTGACCTGGAACGGGCGGCTGTCTCCACTGCGTTTTCAAGACTCATCAACTCAGGCCAGAACTGCATCGCTTCAAAGCGGTTCCTCGTCCAGAGGGATGTGCATGACAGGTTCCTGGAACTCCTTGCAGGTGAGATGTCAAATGCGGTGATGGGGGATCCTCTTTCTTTCAAGACGACCATCGGCCCACTCGCCAGACTGGACCTGCGTGACGAGCTGCACAGGCAGGTCACCGAGAGTCTTGCAGCCGGAGCGAGGCTGGTGACCGGCGGATGCATACCTGAACTCCCCGGTGCTTTCTATCCGCCCACTGTCATTGACGGGGTGACCAGCGGAATGCCGGTGTTCGACGAGGAGACCTTCGGTCCAGTAGCTGCCGTATCCAGTTTCGACTCCGAGGAGGAAGCGCTTGCCGAAGCTTCACGGACACCGTATGGACTGGGCGCATCCATCTACACCGCAGATCTTGCGCGGGGAGAGCGGATAGCGATGGAGCTTCCGGTAGGAGCCTGTTTCGTGAATACCTTTGTCAGGTCCGACCCGAGGCTCCCCTTTGGTGGTGTCGGTCTCTCCGGCTATGGCCGAGAGCTATCCAGAGAAGGTATGTTGGAGTTTGTGAATCTGAAGACGGTATATATCTCTGAGCAGTAATAAGACAGAGTGTGTAATTGAATGGAAGGCAGTAATATGAAGGTACTGACAGCAACGACGGCATTGATGTTCCTGCTCATACTCCCATCGTGCAGGGAAGAGGCAGCGCCCGTGGAGGACTATGCTGTAGATATTCCGGATGCAACAGCAGCACCTGTCTCGGAATCCCTGGTTGAGACAGAAACCTCCACCGAGCCGGACACCATTATGCATGTTACGGCTGGCACCGACCTTTCGTTTACTCTGGAAGCCAACCCGACAACCGGTTATCACTGGGTGCTTGCAGGTATCGAGCAGGATAGTGAGGTCGTTGAGCAATCCGGTGAGGCTGTTTACACCCCCAGCCCGAATCCGGAGGGAATGGTCGGGGCCGGTGGCATGGAGGAATGGACTTTCGCTACTCTATCGGCTGGTGAAGCACTCATCACACTGGATTACATGCCGCCAGGAGCCGACAGGGAGCCAGGGACCGTATGGTCCGCCAAGGTGGTGGTGGAATGAGGTCGCAGACCTGTCCCTCGTGCGGACACGAAGTACACGAGAAAATAAACAACAGATGTCCATTCTGCGGCGCTGAGATGGGGAGAGCCATCACTGCAGCTGCTTCAGGGGGGGCGCGGAAGAATGCCCGAGCAGCTCTGGTCGTTGCTTCACTTGTGCTGATGCTGGCTGGAGGTCTGTTCTCCTACCTGGTTGCTGAGCGGGATGTAGAGGTTGTTCGTTCTGAGGCAACGTCCGAAACAGGTCAGACCTCCGGCAGCAGCAGAGTATGCGAGCGAAATATGACCGTAGTCCTGGATGCTCAGGAGGAGTTCATGGTAACCAATGGCAGGTATGCCTCAGATGCGACGGAGCTGCTGGACTCAAGGTCGGAACTGGAACTCAGCTGTCCGATGAGTGACAAACCCTATGAGATGACGATCCAGGGGGATGTGATCAGACTCGTCTGCCCATCGCATGGTCTTTCACAGATAAGATAGATTGACTGTAATCGGTCGATAACCTTTCAAGGAGCCTGGTTATCCTCTGATCGCATTGACACCAAGTGCCTGAATTACCATACTTACAGTGATAGTTGCAACCGTCTCTCCTAATAACCCGTAGGGGGGGGGGTAAATGAGTAGTAAACCAACAATTACACTCTTTCTTCTCGCATCCATGCTGTTTGCAGATGTGGGTGTCCAGACCGATTGGTCGGGCGGACCCGGCCAGGCAGGTCCTGTCACTGAGTGGACCGACTCATTCGCAAGTGCATACCTTGTCAACTGGAGCGGTACACCCGGCAGCGTCATGCTGGACGAGAATGCCGAATCGCACGAAGTGGGCAGCATATCAGATCTGAGATGGGCGAAGCCCTGCGAGATTAGCAATGATGAGTTCCCGGATGTGTTCGTAAACACATCAAGTGGGTGCTACTGGTATCGCAACTATAGCGTAGGGACTCTGTTTCATAGGTTCCCTATACCACAGGAACTTGAGGACATTGGAACCGGTGACATCAACAACGACGGTCTGAATGACATCGCAGGATCATATCAAGGGATGCACGGGGAATTCATCTGGCTCGAGAGGCTTAGCAGCGGTGGATGGACCGAACACGATATCTCGGCGGAACTGTATTCTACGAGGAATCTGCAGGTTCTTGATTTCGATGGTGACGGTGATATCGATATTGCTGGCACTTATCGGGACGGTTCTTTCCCCGATACCTACTACGGTATAGCCTGGTGGGAGAACCTCGGTGATGGTGCAGTCTGGGAGCAGCATGTGATTTCAAGCGGTCCATCAACTCCCAGCATAGCTTCGCTAGATGTCTCCGACTACGATGGTGATGGTGATTGTGATCTTGTTGGTGGAATTGCAGACGCTATTTACCTCTATATCAATCTGGGACCAACAGACGGCTGGGAGTTACAGGTCATCGAGTACGAGACTGATGAGTATTTCGAACAAGTGTATTTTGCCGATTTGGATGGAGCTGACAATAAGGAGCTTCTTACTACAGATTTCTGCAGCAGCGGTGATGTTATCTGGTTCGAGGAGACTTCTCCAGGCAACTGGAATAATCACCTGTTGACTTCATATCCATCTAAATCCCTGTACGCGGTACCCGGTGATTTCGACGGTGATGGTGACCAGGATGTCGCTGTTAATTCCAATGCCGAAGGCTCCTGTCCTTACTACCTCATGTGGTACGAGAACCTAAATGGCGATGCAT
>JAOZQW010000191.1 GCA_029932015.1 Candidatus Fermentibacteraceae bacterium | reverse complement strand
AGCAGTTATTACATGGATGACCTGGAAAGTATGGGTGTTCCGAGGGACAGGATGAAGCTCTTCCCGAGAGGGACCGACTGCACTGTCTTTTCTCCCGAGCACCGCTCTGAGGAATTCGTCAGGCGGTTTGGAGGAGACCCTGAGGCGATACGTCTTATCTACACTGGAAGAGTTTCGAGAGAGAAGGATCTTGATGTCCTCGCTGATGCTTTCATGATCATTCATGAGCAGAATCCAAGTACTGAGCTTCATATTGTCGGTGATGGTCCCTACCTCGGAGAGCTGGTCAACAGGCTCAGCGGTATGGGTTGTTTCTTTACCGGGGTGCTTGGTGGAGATGATCTCTCAATGGCTTATGCCTCCGCAGACATCTTCCTCTTTCCGAGTACTACGGATACATATGGCAACTCTGTACTTGAAGCTCAGGCTTCGGGACTGCCGGCAGTAGTAAGTGACAGCGGAGGTCCTCAGGAGATTATCATTCCAGAGAGGACAGGACGGCTGTTCAAGGGCCACGATCCATCCTCACTTGCAGATGCTGTAATGTCGCTGATCTCTGATCCTCCTACCTTACGAGCAATGGGCACTGCTGCCAGAGAACTCGCATTGTCCAGAACATGGGAAAAAGCCTTCGACCGGCTTTGGGAGATGAAAGTCAGCAATTCAACCAGATCGCTCAATAAGGGCAGGAAGACATAATGTGGCGCCGGAGGGGCTTCAGCGGTTTTTCTCGGGGTAAAGGTCTTTCAGTCCTGCTTTCAAGCAAGATCGCTGTTGCTCTGACACTTCTCATTCTGGTCATGACAATTGGACTGGCCGGATTCATGGTATTCACCACACACAGGACCGGTATTGTCCAGACCAACCTCCAGGAACGCCTGATCGAACTGGAAGCTGTCGATTCCCCCAGTGAATCGCAGCTGTCAGAGAAAACAGATATTGAGATGGAGCTGGATGAGGACACATTTCTCGGACAGCTCCTGCTCTCAGCCTACATGACATCCATCACGATCACTACAGTGGGATTTGACGATGTCGTCAGAGATTATGCCTACGAGTTCATGGATGAGCAGTGGCGAAGGGCATACAACCTGTGGGTAACGCTGTTCGTCATTCTCGCTTATCTGGTGATCCTTTATGTCAATGCCAATTTCGTTGCCTACCTTGTCGGATCGAGACTGGCTGAGGCCATGAAGCGGCGGAATCTCCTGAAGCGCATCCGCAAACTATCCGGTCATTACATTGTGTGTGGATGCACCGGAGCAGGTTCAGTGGTTATCCGTGAGATAATTCGGACTGGAGTACCCGTCGTCGGGATCGACTCTGAAGAGGAACCTGAACCCGAACTTCATAAGAGGAGGGGGTTCTACTTCCTCAGCGAGGAGACACCTGACGAAGATGTGCTGATAAATGCAGGTATCGCCAGAGCCAGGGGATTAGTAACGGTTATGCCGGAAGCAAGCCAGAACCTCTATACGACACTTACGGCAAGGCTGCTCAATCCCCATATCCGGATAATCAGCAGCGCCATCGGGAGTGAAAGTGAAGAAAAACTCGCTCTTGTCGGGGCGGACTCCTCATTCAATCCCGCAGTAACACTGGGCAGGAATCTTGTTTCGGAAATGATTTCGACAGAGACCGTTGATTTCCTCGAGAAACTCATCAGTGACTCGACCCAGGACTGCAGGATGGAGGAGTATACTATTAACGAAGGGTCTTCATCGGTGGGCTCTACTCTGGGAGAACTGAGCCTCGGTCGAAGAACGGGGGTTCGGATCTTCGCCATTATGGGATCAGGAGATGAAACGACCTGCAATCCCGGCGCTGACTACGTCATCAAGGCCGGAGATGTCCTCCTTACCATCGATACACCTGAAAACCTGGCAAAACTGGCAAAGGTAATGAACAGGCCAAAGAGGAGATGGTGGAGATGACCGCCGACAAGGGATTCTGCATTGTCAGTGGAGCAGGTGAGACCGGTCTCGCCGTAGTGAAGGAACTGTCCGATCACGGATTCGGAATAACTGTAATTGACAGGGATCAGGATTCTCTGAACCAGGTTGCCGCAATGAGTGAGAACATCAATACAGTTATTGGCAACTGCATGAGTGATCGGATTCTCAAGGAGGCAGGACTGGACAAAGCGGCGGCCCTATTCACTGTCCTTCCCGATGACAGAAGCAATGTCTTCCTGTGCCTCTCTGCAAGCAGAATAAATCCGGAACTGAAGATCTACTCAATCGCATCAGATCCCTCAGCATCAAAGAAACTTATGCTTGTAGGGGCGAGGAGGACTGCGAATCCAAACACTGCGGAAGGACTCCGCATAAGCAGCGAGATCCTCCGACCCAACGTGGCCAGATTCCTGAATGGACTCGTTTATGCTACTGACCGAAAGGAAGGGGATCCCGGCTACATATCCATGGTTATCCCCGAGGGGAGTCTTGCTTCAGGCAGGACGATGGGAGATGTCGGTATTCACCATCATACAGGTGTTATTGTTGTTGCGATAGCATCAACCAATGATTCCATGCAGTACAGTCCGACAGCTGCGACCAGGCTCTCGGAAGGGGACACTCTCATTGCATTCGGAACTGAGGCCGACAGGAATTCCGTCCAGAGTCTTTTAGAGGAGAAGTCTGTGTCCGGCGGAGGTTCAGGCAAACGCAGACTGCGGCTCTTCGGAAAGAGCAGATAAACCAGTCACCACAAGGGGCTGGAACCAGAACGAACTATTCCTGTTTCATTGCAGGATGGTCGGGGCGGCCGGATTTGAACCGGCGACCCCCTGCTCCCAAAGCAGGTGCGCTACCGAACTGCGCCACGCCCCGACACCGTCTTGCAGGAAGGTCAATACTACAACATTTGCTCCTGTCGGCGCAAGAGTACCGCCCAAAAGGTTGACTTATGATGATGAGTATTAGCATGTTACATGCTTCTATGTTATATGTGTATCCAATTCAGATGCTTTCCAGTACAAGCATTGGTGAATGAAAGGCTGAAACAATGTTTAAGTGTTCCTTCCTCCTGCTTCTCCTGACAGTTGTCGTCTTTGCGGATGGTGATACTGATCCCGGCTCATCATTCTCAGCACCTCACTACTCGGTTATGGTTGGTGACATCCCGCTTACTGCCGCGCTTACACTCGAGAAACAGGGATTCCTTGTCGAGTGGGCGCATTACAATAAGGCTATGATCTACGTCGATGCAGAGAGGGAGGAACTCCTCCGTCACCTCGGCTATTCGCCTTCGAGAGTCGATTATGGTGAGAGTGACGCTACCTATCCCACAGTCACAGAGATCCATACCTCCATGGACTCGGTCCTTGCGGCGTATCCCTCCATTACGCGGGGTGAAGCTCTTGGAACCAGCGTCGAGGGCAGACCCCTCCGCGCAGTGGTCGTAACTGCGAATCCCGGCATCGAGGAAGTAGAACCCGAGCTAAGGATACACGGAGGCATCCACGGTGATGAGAAGACCTCGGTCATGGTCACACTCACATATCTGAAGACTCTCACGGAGAGTTATGCAACAAGTCCTATGAGTCAGTACCTTATCGACAATACCGAGATCTGGATCATCCCTCTGGTCAATCCCGATGGATATGCAGATGGAGTCTACGGCGATAGACTGAATGCCCATAATATCGATCTGAACAGGAACTGCTCTTACATGGGCCCCGGAGGCGGGGGAGGCTCAGTAGCTTTTTCAGAGCCGGAAACGGCAGCCATCAGGGATATCACCATGCAGAACTGGCCTGCCATCGAGAACTTCATCAACCCCTTCTCCGTTGGGCTCTCACTTCACGGTGGCGCAGCCTGCTTCAACGCCCCGTGGAACTACACCGAGACCCCCCTCCCCGAAGACGTAGATCTCATGTACGTGCAGGGGGCTGACTATGCAGCCAATCCTTCAATTGTCGCCTACTTCGGTTCCGGGGCATTTGATGTCTGGGTTCCAGGGGCAAGCTGGTATCCTACCAATGGTGATGTGAATGACTGGAGCTATGGCGAGTGCGGCACGGTCGATCACACGATAGAAGTTCACGGAAACAAACGCGCTCCGGACTGGCCCGCGATAAGCAATGCACATTACATGGCCATCATGGAGATATTCACAAACGGCACCTATGGTATATGGGGAACCGTCGAAGACGCTGTTGGGAATCCACTTGACGCTCTTATAGAGATAGGGATATCCGATGGACATGATTCAGCTGGGCTCCGTTTCTGCCGAACAGATGTGACTCTTGGTGATTACCACAAGACACTGCTTCCAGGCACCTATGACGTAATGGCTTCCGTTCCCGGGTATTCATCTCAGATACTCCCAGGTATCGTTCTTGGTGCAGAAGAGCGGGTGGAAGTAAGTTTTGTCATGGATATGGTCGGTATCGAGGAGGGACAGGGCGGTGTTGAGAGCTATACCGGCGATCTGACCATCCATCCCAATCCGGTCTCTTACTCCTGTGAGATCTCCCTGCCCTCCACGGGGGTTGGAGGAACTCTGGCCATCTACGATATTACCGGCCGCCAGGTCTTCAGGCGCGAGGTCCTTTCTGGAGCGTTATCCCTGGTGTGGGATTGCAGACGCACAACCGGAGATCTCGTTCCTTCGGGAGTATATGTCACCAGATTCACTTCTGGAAGGATTGAACTCACTGAAAGACTGGTTGTGAACAGGTAATACGTTTCATGCTCCCGGAATATTCATCGGGGGCACTTGCGGAACGAAGAGGAAGGATCTAGTCTGAAATGGCACATAAGAAATCATCCAGCAGTTCCAGAAACGGCAGGGATAGCGCTGGCCGCAGACTTGGCGTAAAAGCTCCCGCCGGTTCTGTTGTGAGCGCTGGTACTATCATCATAAGACAGCGGGGAACGCGCTTCAATGCCGGTCTCAATGTCGGCAGAGGTAACGACGATACTCTTTA
>JAOZQW010000499.1 GCA_029932015.1 Candidatus Fermentibacteraceae bacterium | reverse complement strand
GGAATATCCGTTGATCTCGGCTATCTCCCTTGCCTTCTCGAGCATTGGAGGTGTTATATCCACACCGATCACTCGCCCGCTCTCTCCAACGATGTTGGCCGCCAGGAAGCAGTCTATTCCACCTCCGGAACCGAGATCCAGAACGGTATCCCCGGCCTTCAGAGAGCTGAATGCCAGCGGATTGCCACAACCGACTCCCATCTCGGAGCCATCCGGGATCGAATCCAGTTCCTCTCTCGAATAGCCGATCTCCTCACTCAGCGATACCGCAGGATTTCCTTCTCCATCCTGCGCACAGCACGAATTGCTCCTGCTTTCTGATGAGCAGCAGAACCGCCCTTGTCCGCTATATCTCCGTAGCGCTCTTTCACTGCCGCCCTGATCTCTTTCTCATTCAGTTTCATTGCGTGTCCTCTTTCACCTGGCTCAGGTCGCTCAGCATCGGCCCGAGAAGATCTCTGACCATCCCGCCGATCCTGTCCACTTAACCAGAGAGATGCAGCAGATCTCTCCGTCCTTTTCCCACCCGACAACTGCCAGTTTGTCTCCAGCACTGATATTGGCCTTCTCACGAATATCCTTGGGAAGGACCATCTGACCTCGATTATCAACGCTGACAACGGATTCCACACTGCAGCATCCACCAGTGGATATGCAGCTCGACTCTGAACCATTCCTTTTCATTTCTGCCTCCTGAGTATTCAGCAAAATCAGAATATTCAGATATGTCAATACTCATGTCTGACAAGCACCGAGACTCATCAGGGTCTTTACAGGGGCATCCCGGGGACGATATTGTCTGCAGCAGCTGGGAGATCATGATCTGGATGCCTTTATGAATATCCTGTGGATTGGAACTGATGGCCTTTCGACGAAAACCGGGGACTCAGATCTGCCCGAATTGCGGGGCGGTTATACACACCGGATCATCCATGGAGACCTCCTGCGATGTCTGTCACACCACACTACTCGTCAGCAGAGGAACCTCCCGACCGAGAGATGTCCGGGTATCCGGGTCAGGCATCTCTGACCGCGACCTTGATGACGGGATCAGGAAGCTCCTCGAGCAGAAGAGAATGATTGAGGCCGTTAAATACTGCAGGACAGAGACAACATGGTCCCTGAAGGAGTCAAAGGAACGAGTGGATGATGTTGCTTCGCGGATGGGCATATCCCTCAGCTCCTCACCTTCGGGGTCGACCTGTGCAGCAGTTATCCTTGTCTTCCTGGTCTGGATTGCGGCCGTTATCCTGCTTCCGATACTGCTCCACAGAGCAGTTCTCGATATGGCAGGTCATCTCTCCAGAGAAATATCGGTCGGGATATATGCCGGAACCGCTGTTCTCGTACTTCTGGTTACTATCCTGGCAATCAGAGCCT